>JAQXSC010000038.1 GCA_029218825.1 Oscillospiraceae bacterium
CGATAGTAGCGTCAGCCATAGCACCTGCAATTAATTTAACTGCACGGATAGCGTCGTCATTACCGGGAATTACATAGTCAACTTCATCAGGGTCACAGTTAGTATCAACAATAGCAACCACAGGAATACCGAGTTTTTTAGCCTCTGCTACTGCGATCTTCTCTTTGCGAGGGTCAACAATAAACATAGCGCCCGGCATTTCAGGCATATCTTTGATACCGCCCATAAATTTCTCGAGTTTCTCGATTTCAAGATTTAACTTGATAACCTCTTTCTTTGGAAGAAGGTCGAATGTACCGTCCTCCTGCATCTGGCGAAGTTGTTTTAGACGAGCAATTCTCTTGCGAATTGTTGTAAAGTTTGTCAACATACCGCCAAGCCATCTTGCGTTTACATAGTAAGCGCCTGCACGCTCAGCCTCTTCCTTAACGGAATCCTGAGCCTGTTTCTTTGTACCAACGAAAAGAACGTTTTTGCCTTCCATTGATACTTCCTTAACAAAGTTGTAAGCCTCGTCTAATTTTTTTACAGTTTTCTGTAAGTCGATAATATAAATACCGTTACGCTCTGTAAAAATGTACTCAGCCATCTTTGGGTTCCATCTTCTTGTCTGGTGACCGAAATGCACACCTGCTTCAAGAAGTTGTTTCATGGATACTACTGCCATAATTATTTCCTCCTTAGGTTAAAACCTCCGCTGTGCCTTGAATTTTATCAGCCAAATCACAGGTTGTATCCCACCTGTGCACCTTGCTGACAAGCATCAGCGTGCGAAATGCCTTAATATTATAACATAAAAATAAAAAAAATCAAGTACTTATTGCTAAATACTTGATTAATTCTATTACCATTTATCAAAAAATCTTACGTTTTCACAGGATGTAATGAAATTCTGACTTTCGTGCCAAGGATTGTTCACCATATCGGAAGCGTAAAAATATAAAATTCTGTGGTTTACTGCATATCCGTCATTGTCAAAAATCTGTGCAACGGCATTTTTAACTTTGCTGTTAGGCTTTTTAGCAAGTGAGGCTGAATACTGATATTCAGCAATAATTGCATCTACGGAGTTGGTATTTGAGAATACCATCGCATCTCTGATTGCCTGTGCAACAAGCAGACAGCCCTGATAACTCATTGAACCGCCCTCGCCCATTACCAATCTTTCGAGTTTCTCTCTTTGGTCAGGTGTTAAGTCAACGTGACCCGGAGTGTAGTTTGTGTTACTGACAGGCTTTGTTTCAACTACTGTAGGTGTTGTAGCCTTTGTAGGAGCCTGTGTAGGTTGAGTAGCCTCAGTTGTAGGTTGTGTTGCTACTGTATTAACCTGTTTTTCTGTTTTAACAGTTTTTTCGGCACCGTTAGATTTCTTAACAGCCTTGGACTTTTTATCCTCGGTTTTTTTATCTGCAACTTTTTTCTCTTTTTCAATTTTGCAGGATTCAACAATAACATCTGAATAAGTCTGTGTATTGCCGATGCTGATTACAGCATTCTTTGCAAAAGCAAGAGCCTCAACGTCCTGAATAGATGTTGTTCCGGGAATTGCTATTGCTGAAATAACAATAACAGAACCGATGATCACTGAACTTACTTTGGCAAGTTTAAAGTTGCTTTTTTTCTTTTCACAATGCCTATAATGATTATTTTTTGAACTTCTCAAAACATTTTCCTCCTATTGAGTCAGTGATAACTCACTTATCTTTAGTCGTTATAATTTTGGCGTTCACACAATTTCGAGTTGTATTTTAACACCTATTTCAAAAAAATCAAGTTTGCACCCCCAAAAATAAGGTTACAAACGTTACAAATCGTAATTCTTTTTCTAATCAAGAATTATAAATACAGCATTTTGCACAAATTTACATATTGGTATTTATGTATTTTGACATACGTAGAAAAATATCAAAAAATCAAAAATTTTTGAAAAAACTGCGTTTTTTCCTTGGTTTTCGCTGAAATTCCTCACTAAAATTTACCAGAATTGTATCCTCTCCGATTAACTCTATTTTCTGCCAAGGAATTATACAATCGTTTCTGCCGCCGAATAATCCCAGAAATTTCATTCTGCCGTATATAACTAATGAACGTACACAGGCGTTTGTTGTATCAACCTCAAGGTCATCAACAAAACCTATTCTGCATCCGTTATTTCTGTTTATAACCTCTTTATGACGAAGTTCCGCTAACCTGCAACCACTCATATTATCCTCCAATAATTGACAATTAACTTTGATTTATATATAATGTTTATGTTACAAATATATTAATTATTACAAGGAGCATTCATATGACAACTTACGGAAATTATGTGCTTTTAACTGATTCAAACTGCGATTTGCCAAATGATTTTGCTGTGGAATGCGGCTTTGATATTATTCCAATGGAATTCATTATGGAGGATAAAAGTTATTTTCATTATCTTGACGCAAGAGAAATGAGCCTTGAGGACTTTTACTCAAAACTAAAATCCGGAATAATGTCACAGACGGTTCAGGTAAACTCAACAAGATTTGTTGAAACATTTGAGCCATATTTAAAGGATAACAAAGATATTCTGTATATTGCTTTTACTTCAGGAATGAGCGGCACTTACGAAAGAGCCGTTACCGCTTCACAGGAACTTATGGAAAAGTATCCTGACAGGAAAGTTATTGTTGTAGATTCTCTGTGCGCAAGTGTTGGACAGGGTATTTTAATGTATTATGTTGGCAATATGTATAAGAATGAAATGCCTACTTTAGAGGAACTGACCGAATATGCAGAGAAAATTAAGTTAAACTGCTGTCACTGGTTTGTAGTTGACGATATCGACCAACTTAAAAGAGGCGGTAGAATTTCATCTGTCACCGCAACATTTGCAAAGGCTTTACAGATTAAGCCTGTAATCAGCGTTGATAACGAAGGTAAATTAGTAAATGTAGGTAAAGTCAGAGGTGCTGCCAATGTTTATGACGCTCTGATTAAGAAAATGAAAAGAGATGCTGACGACTATAAAAATCAGGTAATTCTAATCGGTCACGCTGATAACATTGAGGGCGCAAAGGAATTAGCAAAAAGGGTTAAACCTTTAGTTAAGGACACTATGATTTGCGATATCGGCCCTGTTATCGGTACTCACGTTGGCTCCGGTATGTTGGCTATCCTGTTTATGGGAACAAGAGATTTAAGTATGTAATCAATACAAACTGCACTTTAAGGCACTCAAAAACGAGTGCCTTATTTTTATGTGAAATTTTAGGCATAGGTATTTACAGGTATTTTACTTATTGAGGGAATTGCAGTTACAGACCCATTAAAGCGAAGTTTTATATCACTTATAAAGCCGCTTAACTTTTCATAAAGAGGCTCTGTTACTAAAATAACGGAATAATTGCTCTTTACTGCAAAGTTTATAATTTGTCGTCCGTTGCTTTCATCAGCGGTATAAACATCTGCTCCGATAATCTCATAGGCAAAAAGACTTTCTCTGTCGCCTATTGCGGCAATTTTGTTCATCTTTTATCATTCCTTTGAAATAAATAGAATTTCGTATATTTTATCAAATAACTGCTGTCGCTTTGTGTCAGAAAAAGTTTCCCCTAAATATTTATTATCTATATTACTGCAATTTTCAATATATCTGTTGAGTATATGTTCCGCAATAATTCGCTTTTCTTCCTTATCTCTATAGATTTTTAGTTCTGTCAGGCGGTTGTTTAGTTTTTCTCTTTCTGCAAATTCTATGGTATGAACTTTTTTCCAAGCATCTTCTATAATTTTCTTACATTCATTTTTGGCATTATTGTGTATTAAATCTATTTGTATCTTTGTTTCCTTTTCAATTCTTTTAACTGCCTGTATCTCATCTGTTTCCATATTAATCGAATAATACTTTATCCAATGTATTTTTCAGTTCTGTTGATTTTTCTTTGGTAATGTTGTTTACCATTCTTGCTGTACTTTCGGCTGACGCCTTTGTATCCTCTAAAAATTCTATTGTCTTATTTTCCGCTTCTTCAATTTTCTTTGCTGTAAAAGCCTGTGCCTTATCGGTCATTTCATTTATATAGTCCACTGCGCTTTTCTTTGTATTGTCTATCATTTCTTTTGCCTCTCTTTTTGCTTGTTGAATTTCTTTGTTGCTTTTTTCTTTTGCTTTTTCTATTCTGCTCTTATACATTTTTATTCCCGATTGTGATAATTGAAAATAGCCATAAAAAATACACCGATAATTACCCCTATAAACACTCCGATAATTACATTTAACAACAATTAACTCTCCCTTTTTGTGACACGGTTTACTCCCACACTATGAGATAATATAGCAAAAGGAGATAAACTTTGAAAACTATATATTTAGATGTACTTATCTTTACTAATTTGTTTGAGGATTTTATATTCCTGCTTACAACAAAGTATATACTCAGGCTGAATATTCCATACTACAGGTTGCTTATTGGCAGTTTGTTCGGTGGGTTATCCGGATTACTTGTATTATTGCCTGAATATAATTTTTTAGTCAGCATGATTCTCAAGTTGATAATTACAGGTATAACCGTATTAATTACCTTTGGATATAAAAGTCGGAAAATATTTTTTAAAACATATTTTACGCTGTTTTTACTGTCTTTTTTGGTAACAGGCGGTTTGATATTTTTTTATTTGGCTGTACGTCCAAAGGGAATAGAAATAATAAACGATACTGTTTATTTCAATATATCCCCTGCTCTATTGATTATTCTTACCCTAATTATATATTTTATTCTGTTGATTTATCGAAAGTTGTTCAGTAATCATACGAAGTCGTCACAAATTCATAAGGTTAAAATAAACTACAACAATAAAACTTCCGAGTTTGATTGCAAAGTTGACAGCGGTTGTAATCTAAAAGAACCTTTTTCTAACTGCTATGTAATTATTGCGGAAAGGCAATTAATATCGCCTGTATTAGAGGATGAAATGAAATTTCGTGTTATTCCCTTTGACAGTTTAGGTGGAAGCGGAATAATATACGGATTCTGTCCTGATAAAATATATATCGACAACAAAGAACTAAAAGAGCAGGTATATATCGGCATCTGCGATAATGTACTGAAATCCCAAGTCAAGGGATTAATTCCGGAAAATTTAATTAGAGGATGATATTATGACATTAGAACTAATCAAACAAAAGATACTTCGTTTATTTATAAATGACAGCGAGGTTTTTTACATAAACGGCAGCGAAACTTTACCGCCGCCCTTAACAAAAGAGGAAGAACAAAATGTAATTATCCAAATAAAAAACGGCAACGAAAAATGCAAAGAGGAATTAATTGTTCACAACCTCAGATTAGTGGTATATATCGCCAAAAAGTTTGAAACAGCAGGTGCGAATATTGAGGATTTGATTTCAATAGGAACTATCGGCTTGATTAAGGCTGTAAATACCTTTAACCCTGACAAAAACATTAAGTTGGCTACATATGCCTCAAGGTGTATTGAAAATGAAATACTGATGTTTTTGCGAAAAAGCAGTCAGTTGAAAAATGAAGTATCAATAGACGAACCACTTAATACCGATTGGGACGGCAACGAACTTTTGTTATGTGATGTTTTAGGCTCTGATTCGGATATAATCAACAGAGATATTGAAAATGAACTTGAATGTAATTTGCTGCTTGACGCAGTTTCAAATTTAAATCCACGAGAGTGTCTTATTATGGAACTACGATTCGGACTTAACGGACGAAAGGATCACACTCAAAAAGAAGTGGCGGATTATTTAGGTATTTCTCAATCTTATATTTCCAGATTAGAAAAAAAGATAATAAAAAGATTAAAAAGAGAATTAGAAAAAATTGTATAAAATAGCGGCAAGTCTTTCCTTGCCGCTTGTTTTATACTATTGGAGTGTCAGTTGAATTTGTTGTATTATTGTTGCTGTCATTGGTATTTGATATTGCTGTACGGGTTTTGTTGTTTTCGGAAGAAGATGACTTTGTAGAAGCATTTGTGCTGCTTTCGGTTTCATTTTCATCGCCGATTATACCATTACTGTCCGATACGTTGCCGTTATTACTGTCATCAGTTGGATTTAAAATATCAGACACCATTGTTTCCTCTGCCTCTACAATATCGTTACCGTTACAACCGGTAAAGGCAAACAGAGTTACCATAGATAAACATAAAATGACTAAAACTTTTTTCATATAAATCACCTTTTATAAAAAAATTACCGCCCCATAAGGAACGGTAATATTATTAGTCATTATTTACTTAAATATTCCAAAATTTAAAAATCTTCTTCAATTAACCTTGAGGATATTACTTCATCATCTTCAAATTTTGAAATAATAAAGTTATTATTCTCATCAACAGTAATCCCTAAGCCATGTTTTTTGCCGTTTAAATAATTGCCCAAGAAAATGAAATTTCCCTCATTATCAAAACGTGCGCCAATGCCCTTTGGCTGGTTATTCTCCCACTTTCCTATATGGGCTGTGCCGTCGCTGTTTCTAAAGCCGATGCCGAATCCCTGCCTTGAGTTATTCTCCCAATTTCCTACATAGTTTATCCTGCCGTTTTTATAATAAAATGAACCGAATCCGTTTCTTTTATCTTCCTTATACTCACCGTCATAAGCGGTTTTTCCCTCTGAAGTTACAGTTCTTCCGTATCCGTTTCTCATTCCGTTATCATCCAAACCGCCGAAATAACTATACTTTTCACCAACGCTTTCAATAACAGAAGTAGGCGTTTCATCTTTTACTTGAATTTCCTCATCATTGTAATTTTCAAATTCTTTTGTTGATTTTTCTTTATCTGCGGATTTTTTATATATGGTTATGATATCCTCAAAATCATCATAATCGGATTTTCTGTGAGTATTTTCAATGATTTCGGTTTCAGGCTGATAATTACTCTCTGTGTTATTATCAGAAGTTAAATCCAAATATTGTGCCTTTGTAATATCGTAACTTTGATTAAAATTTCTGTTAGGGTCAAAGTCATTTTCTACAAAGTTAAAACCTCCGAAATTATCTACCGAATTATCTAAAATATGTATTTTCGATACAAGCATATCGTTGGGAACATTATTAAAATACACAAAGCCTTTGTTAGTAAAAGCAAGTGCGTAATAAACATTGTCCTCAGGTACTTCAAATCTTGGGTACAAATATGAAACTGTTGAATCTTCGAACTTATTTACGGTTTTTTCAATTACAAACTCACCATCAACTACTTTAGGCAGAAAAGTCAAAGATTTGGACGTTTTGTCAGCAACATGGGAAATATACTCGGTTTTAAGCCAAATATGATTGTTGTCAAAATATATTATTTGGTAAACGCTGTTATTTTCATCATAGCATTTTACTACATATCCGTTTTCGTCAACAGGCTCCGCTTTTTGCAATAAAACACTGTTTTTGTATATTTTCCAACTTAACGGAGAATTTTCAGTCATATTAAATACATAGGAATACTCGTCCTCACCTACAAGTTGTACCGAACGATTAGACTGCTGTTTACTGCCGCTGCTGAAAAAGTTTGAACGTACTCCTGATAAAAAGTCTGTAGCAAAATCCAAGGGATTGTATTCAGCATATGCAAAACCGTAAAATAATAAATCCTTATATGATTCTTTCATATAGTTCACCTTTTAAAAATGGCACAATATATTTTCATACATTGTGCCATCAATAATCAAATTGAAATTGTCCTTGCTATATCGTATAGGTTCTTATCAAAAATTCTCGGCATATCAAGAGCCTCGGTAATATCATAGTCAACAATTTTTCCGTTATTCATTGCTACTACTCTGTTACCCTTACCCTCCGCAAGAAGGTCAACAGCCTTATGTCCCATTAATGAAGCCACAACTCTGTCTCTTAATGTTGGTGAACCGCCACGCTGAACATGACCCAAGATTGTTGCTCTTGCTTCAATACCCAGTCTTTTTTCAACGTACTTTGCTAAATCGGATACACCGCCTACACCCTCGGCAACAACAATGATAAAGTGCTTTTTACCTGTTTTCTGTGTTTCAACTATTCTTGAAATAACGTCTTTTTCTACGTCATATTCAATTTCAGGTACAAGGATAGCAGTTGCACCGCAGGCAATACCAACCTGTAAAGCAATATCACCGCATCTGCGACCCATAACTTCAACGATTGAGCATCTGTCGTGGGATTGAGCAGTATCACGGATTTTATCTATCATACCAATAGCAGTATTCATCGCTGTATCAAAACCAATTGTATATTCGGTACAGGCAATATCGTTATCAATAGTTCCGGGAACACCGATACAGTTTACACCGGCATTTGTTAACGCTCTTGCACCTGCAAATGAACCGTCACCGCCGATAACAACTACACCTGATATTCCAAGTTCTTTACAATGAGCAGCCGCTTTCTTCTGACCCTCAAGAGTTTTAAATTCCTCACTACGAGCAGTATAAAGCATTGTACCGCCGTTGCCGATAATGTCCGATACAGAACGAAGATTCATCTGCTCAACATCACCGTTAAGCAATCCGTTATAACCACGGTAAACACCGTAAACATCCATTCCCTTTGCAATACCTGAACGAACAACCGCACGTACGGCAGCGTTCATACCCGGTGCGTCACCGCCGCTTGTTAATACTGCAATTTTCTTTTTAGCCATATAAATAACCTCCAAATAGGAAAATACAAGTATATTATAATACAAAATACAATTTATGACAATAGGATATTGACAAAAATTTAGCAATCTTTTTAAAAAACAAACTGGACTAACATCATATACAGCACAGTTCCTACTCCGATTGACAACAGCATATTATGTTTTATTTTATGCAATAATGCCACCACTATTATTGAAATTGCCTCAGGAATACCGTAAGTTCCGCCTTCTGCAAAAGATACGTCTTTCAGGCAATACACAACAAGCATAGCAATTAATGCGTAAGGCAATACCTTGCCTAAATATGTAACAAACTTTGGAACAGGTCTTGAGCCTTTAAACAATATAAACGGCAAAGCCCTTATAAGCAAAGTTATTACAGCCAAAATTCCTATTGTGATTAGTGCTTGTGGGTAAGTTTGCATCAGTTGTCAAGCCTCCTTAACAGGGAGTCTTTTCTGAACAGCAATCCGAAAAATATCAGTATCATTGCAACAATAAGGAAATACGAAGTCAGTTCAGTAAAGAATATCTTAAAAATAATCAGAGGTACAGCAGAACATAGCAAACCTATTATTGCAGGTTCTCTTGTTTTTGCACTTTCCCATTGTTCAACAAAAATCACTACAAAAAGCGCTGTCATAACAAACTCAATGCCCTTTGGATTAAAGGGTACAAGTTCACCGAAAACTGCTCCTAACGTGCAACCGCATATCCAATATATGTGATCAAAGAGAGTGATAAAGAAATAAAATTTTCCTTTGTTTACATCTTTAGGCGGATTTTGAGATACAACCAAAGAAAAGGTTTCATCGGTCAATCCGAATATACAGAAAAATTTATATTTTCCCAAACCCTTATATTTTTCAATTATAGATAACCCGTAAAATACGTGTCTGATATTTACGGCAATAGTCATAACTATTGCAGATAAAACGCTAAAGCCTGACTTAAAGAGTTCAACTTCTACATACTGCAAAGAACCTGAATATACAGTCAATGCAGAAATGGGAGCCAAGATAAAACTATAACCTGCCTTTGCAAGTAAAACTCCGAACCCAAACCCTAAAAACAAATATCCGATTAACACAGGGATAGTTAAAGGGAAAGCGGCTTTTATTGCTTTCTTTGTACTGTTCATAATATCCACCTAACAGGTGTAAAACATATACACCTGACATTTTAACATTCCGTTATATAGTTTTCTTCTTTTATCGGCTTTTCTGCCGAATATTTTTTCAAAATCATCATCAGGGCTGATGATAGTATAACTTTTGCCCTTGGATCTAATAAACTTTTTTCCCATTACTCTATACAGTTTTTCAGCCTCTGTAACATCTAAAAGTCGTTCTCCGTAGGGTGGGTTTGTAATTACCGTCTGATATTCAGCGTCAAATTCAAAATCTTTTATATCACGCTTAACAAAAGTAATTCTGTCATCAACACCTGCTCTTTTTGCATTTAGCCTTGCAATTTCAAGGGCATTTTCGTCAATATCGTATCCGATTGCTTTAAAACTGCAATCCTTATTAATTAATTCTCTTGCAAAATTTCGCTCCTGTTCCCAGACTTCTTTAGGTACTTGTTCCCAACTCTCAGCGGCAAATTTTCTGTTAAGTCCGGGGGCAATTTTCATCGCTTTTAATGCAGCCTCAATCAGAATTGTACCGCTTCCGCACATTGGGTCAACTACGAAATGATTTGACCTTACCCTTGATAAATCAACCATAGCCGCTGCAAGAGTTTCCTTAATAGGTGCGTCATTCGAATCCCTGCGATAACCTCTCTTATGAAGGCTGTCACCTGAAGTATCAAGCATTATGGAAACTCTGTCATTCATAATTAAAAACTGAATTTGGTGGACAGACCCTGTTTCCTCAAACCAAGAAAGCAGGTATTTCTCGGAAAGGCGGTTTACTACTGCTTTCTTAATGATTTTCTGACAGTCCGGTATGGATTTTAATTTTGAATTAAGGCTTTTGCCTTTAACAGGGAAAGCGTCTGTTTTTGAAATGAATTTATCCCAAGGAATAGATTTTACGTTTTGGAATAAGTCCTCAAAAGATTCCGCTGTAAATTCTCCAAGCAGAATTTGAATCCTTTGTGCATAACGTGATATGATGTTAGCCCTTGCCATTGTGTTGAAATCTCCGCAGAATACCACTCTGCCGTTTTCTGCCACTGCATTTTCTATTCCGTTGAATTTCAGTTCATTTGCACAGATTCCCTCTAAACCCAATAAACAGGGGGCTGTGAATTTTAAATCTTTCATTTACAACTCCGTATATTACCAACAAAATGGGTATCGGTTTTCCGATACCCATAAAATTATTTTCTTGAACCGTTGCCACGTCGACTGTAACCACGTGACTCGCCTGTGGATTTCTTTAAGTCGGATATTTTATCCTCGCTTGTCTGCTTAAACTTTGACATCATATCCTCAAAAGAACCGCCTCTGCTCTGTGTACTCTGCCACTCAAAATCCCCGGGACTTGTAACAGGGGGAGCAGGTTTATAAGGTTTGCGTGTACGGGGCTTTTGCTGTGGTTTTCGCTCTCTTGAAGGTTTAGGTAAAGTTTGCTTTATTGAAAGAGCGATTTTGCCGTTATCAGAAGGCAGTACTTTGACTTTTACTTCCTGTCCGACCTTTAGATGTTCACTAATGTCGCTTACGTAAGTTTGAGCAACCTCTGATATATGTACCATTCCTGTTTTGCCGTTAGGCAAATCAATAAAAGCACCGAATTTTGTTAAACCTGAAACCTTACCCTCTATAATTGTACCTACTTCAATATCCATACTATTCCCCATCTTTTAATTTCCTGAAACGTTTATAAAAACACGCTCACCGTTTTTTAAGTAATTTAAATCCTCTCTGGCTATATTCTCGATATAGTCGTCACGTTCAGCACCCTTATAATTCTTAATATCCTTTAATTCATCGATTTCGATTTCCGTAATTGAGATTTGTTTATTCAATTCATCAAGAACTGCCGTTTGTTTAGCAATCTCATTACTGATTGAAATAAGTGTAAATGCCGAGAACACAACGAAAGCAAAGACCGCAATACATAAAGGAATATACAACAAACGGATTTTCTTTTTATTCTTATTTTTCCTGTTTACCTTTACTTCTTTTATTTCTCCGTTTAGTATGTATTCTTTGTTTTTTTCTTCTCTTTTCATCCTGTTTCACCCTAATAAAAACTATATGTGCAAATTTGAAAATAAGCATACTGATTTTCTTAATAATATTTATAATATTATACATTATTTTGTTGCTGATTTTCAATAGGTATTTTAATATTTTTTTGCAAAATTTGATTAAATTTGGGTAAATTTTCTCAAGTAACGGTGATATTGTTTTGCTAAATATAAAAAAACCCATTATCTCACCGATAATTACAAATAACCGAGTATTTCCCTCTATAAAAGCAAGGTCATAAAAAAACGTAACGCCACCGCAGAAAAGCATAAAAACAATGTCGGTTATCAAGTAACCTATGTACCTTGTAAATCCGAATTTATGGAACAGTTTAAACAACTCATAAATTAAACCGAAAATAAAGCCGAGAGGTAATGAAAATGCAAAGGCAATCAGTAGTTGAAATAAAGTAAAGTCCATTATTTAAAAATTCTCTGAAATAATGATTTTTGCTCTTTGCCTTGAAAATATTGCAGGGAATTTACTTTCCCCTCTACTTCAACATCTCCGGTATCAAGGTTGAGTTTACTGATATGCAGTTGTGAACCTCTGATAACCAAACCTCCAAGATTAGTATCAAGGTTGACAATTTCCTCGTTAAAACCTGACACGTCCTTTACTCCGCTTAGGCTCAGTTTTTTTCGACAATCAAGTATAAGGTTGTGTTGGGCTGTCTTTTGTTCAGTCATAAAATTCCTCCATATAGTGATAATACATTATATGGAGGAAAAAATTAATTATGTTGCAATTTCGTACATAGAAGACGCATTTTCCTTTGTGGTATGTTCAACTACCTGTAGCACTCTTATCTTAACAGACTTTGCGCCTAAATAGATTTCAACTATATCGTTTTCTTTTACATTGTATGATGCACGTGCAACCTTGCCGTTTACTAATATTTTACCTGCATCACAGGCTTCGTTTGCAATAGTACGTCTTTTAATTAAACGTGATACCTTTAAATATTTATCTAATCTCATTTTATTCTCCAAAATCAAGAAAGCGTGAGCACCATATGCGTGCACTTTCTTTAGCCATCGCTCGTGCGCACGCAGGGCGCAACTGAGTGGGCAATATAAATTGTTATTTTTTATTTGATAGAAAAATTAGATGAATTAACAGAAATGCATAATTGTTTTCCAACCACTGACAATTTTATCAATAATAAGAAGTTTCCTATCAAATGAAAAAGCCGACGGAAGTCGGCTTGCTTTCAAAATACTGATTATTCGTTTACAGCGTTCTTGAATGCTGCACCTGCTTTGAATGCAGGAACTTTTGAAGCAGCGATTTCAATGTTTTCGCCTGTTCTTGGGTTGATACCTGTACGAGCGTTTCTCTGACGCTGCTCAAATGTACCAAAGCCTACTAACTGTACCTTATCGTCAGCCTTTACTGCGTCGATAATTGTTTCGATTGTAGCACTTAATGCCTTTTCAGCATCTTTCTTTGAAAGACCGCTTTTTTCAGCAACAGCAGCAATTAATTCTGTTTTGTTCATAATATAATTCCTCCAAAATTTATTTTTTAACTTCATCCCAAAGGGAATCCAGTTCAGAAAGTTGGGCTGTTTTCATATCAATATTTCTTGACTGTGCAAGTTGTTCCACTTTTCTGAATCTTTCGGTGAATTTATCACAGGCATCATAAAGAGCCTTTTCGCTGTCGATTTTCAGAAAACGAGCAACATTTACAACAGAAAACAGCAAGTCACCAAGTTCTTCAACCTGATTTTCACTATCGTTGTTGTCGATAGCATTTTTTAATTCTTTTGTTTCCTCACAAACTTTATCAAAAGCACCGTCAACGCTGTCCCAATCAAAACCGATTTTTGCAGCCTTTTGTTGAATTTTGGTTGCTCTCATTAAGGAAGGCAGAGCCTTGGAAACACTATCCATAGCCTGAGATTGACTTTTTTGGGATTTTGTTGCCATCTTTACGTCATCCCAACTTTTTAAAGCCTCGTCACTGTTTTCGGCTTTAACCTCGCCGAAAACGTGGGGATGTCTGATAACAAGTTTTTGGCATAACTCGTTAATTACGTCATTTATATCAAACAAGCCATCCTCATCAGCCATTTCTGCGTGCATCACAACCTGGAGCATTACATCTCCCAGTTCTTCACGCATAAGGTTACTGTCGTTATTATCAATAGCCTCAATAACCTCATAGGTTTCCTCAATAAGGTTACTTCTTATGGAAGTATGGGTTTGCACACGATCCCAAGGACATCCGTCAGGGGCACGTAAAAACTTCATAATCTCAACTAAATCATCAAAGTTGTATCTTTCCTTTTTAGTGAAATCCAAAGTACTCACACTCCAAAAACAAAACTGTCATCAATAACAAAGTTATTCTACCCTATAAGGTGTCTTTTTTCAAGTATAGTTACAATTTTTTTACCTTTAGGCAACAATTCAAGTTCATTTCGAGTAAATGTGCGTAATAGTAACAAAATTGTAATATATATCACCCCTGCACAGAGTATTGAAAGTATAGTTGCAATCAAAGACGGCATATACATATTAAACAGCATATATGAGAAATACGCAGTTACCGCACACACAATCGCCGAAATTAGAGGCTTAACAAGGGTTGAAACGAAGTTCGGCATAACACCGGAATGTTTAATCAGCATATACATAGCAACAATCATCATAAATGCGTATGCGATTAATGAGCCTACCGAACCGCCTTGGATGTTGATTGATACAACGCTTACAAACATCCAAGTAGTAGAAACCTTGATAAGTATTCCTGCGGAATAGATTTTCAAAGGTAAATCTACTCTACCTATTCCCTGCAACATACTACACAGCGGTGTAACTATTGCGATAAATATCGCGGTGAATCCCATTACCTTTAGTACTTCTGCACCGATTGCCGCCTGGGCGTGACTGACATAAACAATATCCATAATCGGATATGCAAGGGCAGATAAGCCTAAACCGGCTGGTAATGTAAAGAGCATTGTAATTCTCAATACTGTTTCAATAGAAGTTTTTAGTTCCTCTTTATTACCCTTTGTCCAAGCACTTGCTACATTAGGCATTGCGGAGGTGCCGAATACCTGAGTAACAGCGGTAACAAGTTGCATTAAAGGAACAGCCGCACCGTAACAACCCCAAAGAGCGGTATGAATTGTTTTTTTGCCAAGTTGCTCCGTTAAGTCAACGTCAAGCAACTTGTACTGTGCAACTATATCTTTTCCGTTAGTTTCTGCAAGATTGTATAAAACATTCTGAATTACAACGGAATCTACAAGAGTACCGATATTCATTACCAAAGCGGTAAGTCCTATGGGAATTGCGGTTTTAAACATCAGTTTGAAGGTTTCATTTTTAGTTCTTGCATCTACGGAATTTTTATAATATTCCTCCGGAATACCGTCACCGCCGATTTTATAGCGGAGCCACAAGAACAAAAATGAGGCAATACTGCCGATTAAAATGCCTGAAATCGCACCTGCTACGGAAAAGGATATAATAGTGTACATTGCGTCTATTTCAGCATTTGCACCGCTGAAAGTAAGACCGAATACAGTACCGGTATTTTTAAAACTGTCTCCGCCGGTTTTCATAATAATGTAAGCAATAGCCAAACCGAAAACAAGTTTAGACCCTGCCTCAATTACTTCTGAAATTGCCGTTGGAAACATATTTCTCTGTCCCTCAAAGTAACCTCTGTAGATAGATACCAGACAACCGAAAAGAATGGTTGGCGACAGCATAAGCATAGCATACAGAGAGTATGGAGATTGTATAATGTTAATGTAGAAAAAACTACTGCAAAACATTACAAGAAAACACACTGTTCCCGTGATGGTAAAAAACGGGATTGATACTTTATGTATCTGCTTTACGTCGTTATATCGCTTTTCTGCAATACTTGCGGAAATAAGCCTTGAAACCGCTATAGGAAAACCGGCTGTTGCTATTGTAAACAGAGGTATATAAATTTCGTAAGCATTGTTATAAAGACCTGTTCCGATAGTTGCGTAATTTTCTCCGAAAAGTTCAAACAGGTTACTGATTAAAATTTTGTCGATAAATCCGCAAATTTTCACAATAACCATACTTAAAGTCAGTACAGCCGCACCTTTCAAAAAAGTTTGAGAGGCGTTGGCTTTTGAGTTTTCTATCGCATTATATTTTTTAGACAAATTGATCACCCATAGAATTTTACAATCTGATTATTCCTCTGTTTCATTCTCAGCGGAAGCAATTACAATAGACTCCGTATCTACAGGAGCGTCGTCTTCCTGACTTTCCGAAACTTCAGGCTTTTCCTCAGTTACTTCCTTTTTGTTGATTAAGGAAGTACCACAAGCGCTACAGAAGAAATCATCCTTGCTTACGATTTTTCCGCAGGTAGGACAAGCACATTGATTTCTTGACTCTAAAATCAATGCTTTCAGTTGCTCAAATTCCTCTAATAAATCGTCAATTTCCATTTTTAGCACAGCAACTTCCGCTTCGGATTTTTCTTTGTAAATCGCCTTGCCGTAAGCCTGATATGCTTTGTTGATATCAGACTTTAAATTAGCCAATTTAAGTTTTAATTTTGAAATATCGTAAATTTCTACTGCTTTTTTTGATACAACACCGGCAGCAGTTTTGGCGGTGTCAACTACATCATCAATAATTGCCATAACAAATTTCCTTTCTAAATTAATATTGTAATTATATCACCTTTAAAATCTTACTTCAATAACTAAAAATATTTTTGGTAGAAATTAAAGGTTTCGTTTTTCCTGTCTAACATTTCCTGAAATCTGTCAATATATTCATATGGATATTTAAAATTAAATATACGCTGTAAATAGTCATATTTATTTGATTTCAGTTTGGTAACGGCACCTGCACCGCAACCGAAAATAGTATGAGTTTCATCCATTACATACACGTTATACAGGCTTTCCTTATCGATTTTTGACCAGCCTGTGTTTTCAAGATTACCTACCATTCGGCTCTGTCTGTATAAATAATAGGGAATATACTTACTGTCAACAAGTTTTGCATTAGCATATGTGAGCATTTTTGCGGTATTTTCTGCGTCTTCTCTGTTAATAACAGAGCCGTCCTGTGTTAAAGTTGAACTTCGTTTCATTGAAAGGGTATGTATAGTAACACATTCCGGAGAAAGGTTGCAGATACTGTCTAATGTATTTACAAAACTTTCGTATGTATCCTTTGGCAAACCTGCGATTAAGTCCATATTTATGCTATTAAAACCAATATTTCTCGCAAGATTATAGGCGTTTATTGTTTCCTGTGCGGTATGCTTTCTGCCAATTGCTTTTAGAACATCATCGTTTAAAGTTTGGGGATTTATAGATATTCTGTCAACTTTATTTTCTTTTATGGAAATTAATTTTTCTTCCGTAATTGTATCAGGTCGTCCTGCCTCTACAGTAAATTCACGGCAATTTGAAGTATCAAAGGAATTGTTTACAGTTAAAAGAACTCTGTTCATCTGCTCTGCTGTCAGAGTTGTTGGAGTACCGCCGCCCATATAAACTGTTTCCAGTTTTAGATTTAATTTATGGGCAATTTGGGCAGTATATTGGATTTCTCTGCACAGCAAATCAACATATGGCTCTATTAAGTGCTTTGACTTTTCTACCGACGACTGAACAAAGGAACAATAGTAGCACCTTGTGGGGCAAAAAGGAATTGCGATATATAAACTAAAGGATTTATCTGTGGATAAATCAAGTATCCTCTTTTCGGTTTTTTCGGTTATTTTTGCAAGATTCAGTTTTTCCTCGCTGACAAAAAGTTTTTCTGAAAAATAATTATCGGCGGTTTTTTCCGTGCCTTCCTCTTTAAGTTTACGATACAGTTTTACAGGTCTTACCCCTGTAATCATTCCCCAAGGCGGTGTTACTTTTGTAAAATCACAAAGGATTTTGTATAAAAGTTCGCACATCATTCTCTCGTTTTCAACGTCATCAGTCAGCGGTGCAGAATTTTTTGAGGAATACTCCCCTATTTCAACGCTTACATATAATTTATCGGATATTTCCGTGTAAATACAGGGTGATGAAATATCTGTGTTTTCCTTTATGACGTTGATTTTTTCGTTAGGGAAAAACAATCTTGTCAGGTTTTCAAGTTCATAGTGGAAACTATGGTTAATTACGTATAAATTCATATTAAACTCTGCTCATCAGTGGGTTGTATATTCTTTCGTGGCCTAATTTACTGCATAATCCGTGTCCCGGGCAGATATTATAATCACCCTCTAAGTCTTTAATTTTCTTACAGGAAGCCATTAAATCGTTTATTGAACTTGTGGGAAAATCCGTTCTGCCGTAGGATTCGCAAAATATAGTATCGCCTGTGATAATATTGTTGTCAAAAATATAACAACCGCAACCATCTGTATGTCCGGGAGTTGTTATATAGGTAATCTCGGTATTGCCTAATTTGAAACTTTCATTATCTTCTAAAAGAATATCTCCCTTAAAAGGTGCAATATTCTCAATTTCATCGTGATAAATTGACAAGTTAAGAGAATTGTCGGACAAAAATTTATCGGTCTTTTTACCGCAAACAATCTTTGCTCCGTATAAATCTGCAAGTTGCTTTGCATATCCTATATGGTCAAAATGTCCGTGAGTTAATAAAACGTAGGTTAATTTACCGCCATTAGCATTAATTTTTTCAATTAATTTTTCACTTCTGTCACCGGGGTCAACTACTGCCATTTCCCCTGTTTCTCTGTCGGTCAGCAGATAACAGTTTGTTAAAATCATAGTGACGTTGTAGGTAGTTATATCTATCATTTCAAGTCCTCCGAGTCAATCACCATAGTAACAGGGCCGTCATTAATAAGAGATACTTCCATATCTGCACCGAATATACCGCGTTGTACGTTGCTTATACCGTTTTCAATAAGTTGTTCACAGAAAAACTCGTAAAGAGGTTCGGATATTTCAGGTCGTGCGGCTTTGATAAAACTTGGTCTTCTGCCGTGGGAGCAATCGGCATAGAGGGTAAAATTAGATACAACCAATACAGAACCGTCGATATCTGCAAGGGACAAATTCATTTTGTCGTCATTGTCGGTGAATATGCGTAATCCGGAAATTTTCTTTGCAAGTTTAATTGCGTCTTGCTGTGAATCTCCGTCCTTTACACCTAAAAGCAATAAAAATCCTTGGGAAATTTCTCCCACAATTTTATTATCTACTTTTACGTTACATTCTTTTACTCTTTGTAATACTACTCTCATAATTAATACCTGTCTATGGAGATTACACCTCTGATACTGCGTAATCTGTTAATAATTGAATTTAAGTGTTCTTTACCTGAAACGTCAATAGTTGCGGTAACAACCGCCTGTGCGTTTTGAATTTCCCTTGAATTAAGAGTATGAATAAAGATTCTCATTGAAGAAAGGGCTATTGTTACATCCGCAAGAAGTCCTGTACGGTCGTTACATACAAGTTCCAAAGTAGCCTGGAAAGACTCGTTAATCTCGTTTTCCCAATAGACGTTTACATAACGCTCCGGCTCCTCTGCTTTTGTAATATCTTTCGGAACATTACAGCAACTTCTCTTGTGGACAGAAACGCCGTATCCTCTTGTTATATAGCCGATAATATCATCGCCCGGCAGAGGATTACAACAATGGGAGAACTTAACAAGACAGTCGTCCATACCCTCAACAATTACACCGGAAGTTGCATTTTTTCTCTTTACAGGTGCTACCTGACGTGGAATAACCGCAACATTTTCCGTGTCAAACTTTACTTTGTATTCATCCTTAATACGAGGCATTATCTTCCAAAGTTGAATACCGCCGTAACCGATAGACGCATACAAATCGTCAACTGTATTAAACTTATTCTTTTTAAGGAGAAATTGTAGTAATTCCTCCAACTGTTCATCGGCAAGAGAAATGTTACTGCGCTTTAATTCACGCTCTAACATCATTTTACCCTCTACAATGTTTTCGTCACGTTTTTCACGTTTAAACCATTGTCTTATCTTTGAACGTGCAGAAGAAGTTTTGCATATTTCAAGCCAATCTCTGCGTGGATGGGAATCCTTTTGAGTTAGGATTTCACAGATTTCACCTGTTTTAAGTTTATAGTTAAGAGGTACAATTCTCTTGTCAACCTTTGCGCCTACCATATGGTGGCCTACTTCCGTATGAATAATGTAGGCAAGGTCGATTACGGTAGAACCGCTGGGCAAACTGAATACATCCCCCTTCGGAGAGAATACATATACTTCATTTTGGTCAAAGTCGTTGCGGATATTACGGATAATATCCGTAGAATCATCAGCGTCAATCTGTGCCTGAAGTACGTCCTTGATTTTATTAATATTATCATCAAGTTGTTTAGCCTTTTTGTTGTTTACTATTCTTGTAAATCCAAGTTTATACTTCCAATGGGCTGCGATACCGTTTTCGGCGATATTGTGCATCTCCCATGTACGAATCTGAATTTCAAAAGGAATACCCTCGTTATCAATTACTGTAGTATGAAGTGATTGATACATATTGGGCTTTGGAGTAGAAATATAATCCTTAAAACGTTTAGGAATAGGCTTGTATAAATCATGGACAATTCCAAGATAGTTATAACATTCCTGAACTGTGTTTACAATTATCCTTAAAGCAAAAATATCATAAATCTGGTCTATTGTTCTGCCCTGAACATAGGTTTTTCTGTAAATACTGTTTATGCTTTTTACTCTGCCGAATATTGAAGTTTTACCTGCAAGGCCTTTTGCAGCCTTTAAGATTTCCTTTTTCTTTCTTTCGATAAATTTATCTCTTTCACTTTCCTGAAGTAAAATCGCCTCTTCAATTTCGCTGTATCCTATAGGGTCAAGGTAACGTAATGATAAATCTTCTAACTCCTCCTTAACGGCTTTCATACCAAGTCGGTGAGCAATAGGAGCATATACTTCCATATTTTCACGTGATTTATCTCTGCGCTTTTGTTCAGGCATACACTCGATAGTACGCATATTATGAAGTCTGTCAGCAAGTTTAACGATAATTACTCGAATATCATTTGACATGGCAATCAGCATCTTACGTACGTTTTCTGCCTGTTGTTCTTCTCTTGAATACAGTTTGATTTTTGAAATTTTTGTTACGCCGTCAACAATATTTGCTACATCTTTTCCGAAATTTTTTCTGACCTGTTCCAAGGTTATTTCGGTGTCCTCAACAACATCATGCAAAAGTGCGGCAATTATTGACTCGGTGTCCATACCAAACTGAGCCACAATACAGGCAACAGAAGTGGGGTGCAAAATATAAGGAACTCCCGACAGCCTTTTTTGGTTATTATGAGAATTTTCTGCAAGTTCGTATGCTCGTTGAATTTTCTTAACGTCATAGTTATTTCCGGACTGTTCTATAATGCGTAAAAGTTCGTTAAAGTCCTGATAATGTGCAACATTATTAAATTTGCTCAACTTGGTACACCTCCTTTAGTCTTTTGATAATCAATGAATCCTCAAGGTTTACTTTATTAGTAACCGAACACATTTTAATTTCAAATTTTTTCATATCCTCGTATATGGCAATCAGCCCGAGTTCGTTCATTGCTTCTAAAATAACTTTGATTTTTCCGTATGAGAGTTTATTATTCAAGCGATATGCCATAACGTCAATTCTATAGTTTATGCAGGAATTCTGCTTTAGGTATCTGTAAACAAGGGCAAAATCCTCTCTTGAAGGTATAAGTGATAAAACTTCCTGCTTTGACAACTGCTCGCCGTTACAGAATCTTTCGTACAATGAAAGGCTTTTTAGGTAAACGGAATTATCAATATCGGCAAATTTTATATCCCTGATAATTACAGAAAGGTTCTCCTGATTATTATATTCATTAACTTCCAAAGTAACAGCAATATCAACAATATCGCCGACTTTATACTGAAACTCGGCACTTGAACTGAAAAATCTTAAAGCGGATATTCGTGCGTTACTGTTTGACAACATTAATTTTAAGTGTTTATCATTTGATAGGGGTATTATATTTGTAATTTTTAATCTGCACAACTGAAAAACAGGGGGGGGATTTCCTGCACCGAAAGGCTCCAGCATTTTAATCTGCTTTGCAATATCAACATCAAGATAAGCAGGATTAAGTTTGCAATCAATGTTAAGTTTTTGATAGGGCATTTCGCCGGATTTTTTTGCAAACTCATTTAAAGCATATGTAAAATCGTCAATTTTATCATAATCTAAACTAAGCCCTACAGCCATTGGATGACCGCCGTATTGAATAAGATGCTCTGCACAGGAACTTACAGCCTCCCATAAATCAAAGCCCTCAACACTTCTGCCTGAACCTCTGCACACGCCCCCTGTGTTTGATATTACAATACAGGGTTTGCCGTAAATATCTTTGATTCTCGAACTGACTATACCGATTACTCCCTGATGCCAGCCCTCACCTGCAACAACGATAATTCTCTGTTGAACAATAGAGGGATTTCGAGCAATAAGACTGTTGATATTTTCAAGAATTTCTTTCTCTATCTTTTGTCTTTCCAGATTATCGGCGCCCAGTTTTGAGGCTGTTTCAAAAGCGTATTCATCATCTTCCGTCAATAACAGGGAAACAGAGTTTTGGGACATTCCCAATCTGCCGACGGCATTTATCCTGGGTACAATGGTAAAGGATATATTACCTGAAGTTATCTCTTTATCCTCAAGTCCTGCCTCTTTGATTATCGCACTTATTCCTGTACGGTCGCTGTTGGAAATATTACTGATTCCACGTTTTACAAATACTCTGTTTTCAGATACAAGAGGAACAATATCACCAATAGTTCCGATAGAAACCAAATCGGAATAATTGTCAAGGAGCATATCCAAGTCGCAATATTCACCCTCTAAAGCCATAACAAGTTTAAATGCTACGCCTACACCTGACAGCATTTTAAACTTACTGTTGCAGTTTTCCTGATGCAAATCCACTACTGCAACAGCATTGGGAATTGTGCTTGAAGGCATATGGTGGTCGGTTACCACTGTTCCAATACCCTTTGAATTAGCATAGGCAATTTCATCAATAGCGGAAATTCCGTTATCTACTGTAACAATTAGGTTTACATTTTCATTTACAAGGTAATCAATAGCGGAAAAATTCAGTCCGTAGCCCTCATTCTCCCTGCTTGGAATATAGTAAATTACATTTGCGCCGATAGTATCAAGGTACGAAAAAAGAAGTGCGGTGGAAGTTACTCCGTCTGCGTCATAATCTCCGTAAACGCAGATTTTTTCACCGTTTTCCGCTGCGTACCTTATGCGTTCAACTGCCTCTTTCATTCCTTTTATCTCAAAGGGATTGTCAATATCGCTTTCGTTATAGAGAAAGTCATTGATTTCCTCCTCTGTAACAATTCCCCTGATGTCAAGCAAGGTTGCTATAATGGGAGGTAAGTCGTAATTATCGGCAATAAAACCTGCTCTTTCTTTATTCAGTTTTGCAACTGACCATTGTTTCATTTTAATCTACCTTATAATCCATTAATTTTTCCGCATGAGCAAGTGCGGTTTCGGTAACATTAACACCATCAATTATTCGTGCCAATTCTCTTACCCTTTGATCGTAATTTAACAGGGTAATACTTGTGTAGGTGCGACCGTCCTTTACGTTCTTTGCTATCAGGAAGTGACTGTCAGCAAGGGCGGCAATTTGGGCTTGGTGGGTTACGCATAAAACCTGACGGGATTTTGAAACTTCCTTTAATTTCAAGCCTACTTTTTGTGCGGCAGAGCCTGAAACACCGGTATCAACCTCATCAAAGATTAGTGTATCTATAACATCGCTTGAAGCAAGTACTGTTTTAATTGCTAACATCATACGTGAAAGTTCACCGCCGGAGGCAATCTTTGCAACCGGTTTTGGCTCTTCACCTAAATTTGCAGATATCAGAAGTTCCATTCTGTCTTGCCCGTTATCGGTTAATTCGACAGTTCCATGTGAAACAACTAAATTCACATTGGGCATATCAAGGAAAGTCATTTCAGCCTTTACCTTTTTTTCAAAGTTCCTTGCGGTTTTACTTCGTATATCTGAAAGTTTATCCGCTAAAGTCTGTGCTTTTTGTTTAGCAATTTTGCACTTTTCAATCAGTTCATTGTGGTTATCGTCATATTTTAAAAGTTTTTCAAGTTCAGCCCTTGCCTTACTGTAAAACTCTAAAATTTCTTCCTCTGTACTGCCGTACTTTCGTGAAAGTTTATTTAGTAAATCAAGCCTTTCATCGATTTCCTCAAGCCTGTAAGGATTTGCCTCGCTTTCGTCAATAGCGTTTGAAATCTCGTTGTTGATATCCTGAAGTTCATAAAAAAGTTCCGATAATCTGTTTGACAATTCCTCGTATTGTGGGTTTAAATTTGCAGACTTTTGAAGTGAAGTCAATGCGTCATCTACAAAATCCAAAGCACCCTTTGAATTATTCCCCTCAATATAGGACTTGGATTTATATAAAGAGGAAGTTATTTTTTCGCAATTCATTAAAATTCTGCGCTCTTCCTGTAATGCCTCTTTTTCGCCAACTTCAATACAAGCCTGTTCAATTTCATCAACCTGATAAGATAGAATATCTATACGCTGTTCTCTTTGGCTCTCGTCGGTTTCAAAAGCACGTAATTCTTTTTGAAGTTTTTTATACTCTTTATAGGCGGTTTGATATTCTATAATTAAGTAACTGTCATTTGCAAGGTTGTCTATGTATTTAATATGAGTATCTTCCGAAAACAGTTCGTAACTTTCGTGCTGACCGTGAATATTTATCAGATTAACGCCTAATTCACGCAAAAAAGATACAGTACAGGGCTTTCCGTTTATCCTGCAATTATTCTTGCCGGATAATGTTAAAGTACGGCTTATAACAAGTTCTCCGTCATCAAGGGAATAGCCGTTTTCTTCAAGTTTTTGAACGACGGTATCGTTTACCTCTGAGAATGTTGCAAATACTGTTGCAGAGTCCGAGCCGTTACGGATAATATCCTTGCTTGTCCTTTGCCCCATTATTGCATTGATAGCGTCAATAACAATACTTTTACCTGCGCCTGTTTCACCGGTTATTATATTCAAGCCTTGATATAAGTCTATATTCGATTTTTCGATTACTGCGATATTTTCAATATAAAGTGAATTTAGCATAATATTTCCTTATAAATACTTTTTGAAATCAGAAACCAAATTATCTGTTTTTTGCTGATTTTCGCACACAACAAATATTGTATCGTCACCGGCCAAAGTGCCTATAACCTCGTCATAGTCGACAGTATCAAGAGAGGCGCATACAGCCTGAGCCATACCTGACAGGGTTTTTATTACAATTATGTTTTGTGCGGATTTTATGGAAGTTACAGAGGTTTTAAAGAAACTTTGCAGACTGTTCTTTACGTCTGTAATACTTTTTGTTATTGAAGTATAGTGATACTTTCCGTCAGGTGACAAAGTTTTCAATAACCGCAGTTCCTTGATATCACGAGATACAGTAGCCTGTGTAACATTAAATCCGTTACTGCGGAGTTTTTGCAGAAGTTCCTCTTGGGTATCTATTGGAAATTCGTTTATTAACTCAATAATTCGAGCCTGTCGTCTTGATTTCATTAGTTTTCTCTTTCCTTTAATTTTTTGTTAAGCAACTGATAAAAATTACAGTTGTGAACAGATAACAGTTTTAGTTGTTTTGGATATTTTTTAATAGTGACAACATCTGTGTCTAAAATATCCACGTTAATTTCACCGTCAATGGATAGTATAACAGAGGCGTCCTCCGGATAGTTTACGTTAATTGTAAGAATTGCAGTACTGTCAAATAATACAGAACGTGACATTAACGAATGAGGACATACAGGGGTAAGCAAAATACACTCCATTTCAGGGTATATAACAGGGCCACCTGCCGACAATGAATAAGCGGTAGAGCCTGTGGGAGTTGAAAAAAGCACTCCGTCTGCGTGGTAAGTGGAAATTTTAGAATTGTTATGGGAAACCGTAATATCAATAATTCTTGAAAGTTGTCCGCGAGCAACAATAGCGTCATTTACGGCGATATATTTATCCTCTGTGCCGTCAACGTGCTTAACGGATACTTCCAAAAGCATACGATTTTGTATTGAAAATTCCCCTGTGATAAGCCTTTTAAGTTCCTCGATATTATCCGGCTCAACATCCGCTGCAAAACCTAATCTGCCTACGTTTACACCGATTAACGGCTTGTCAGCTATTGTAGCAAATTTTGCATTATGAATAATAGTACCGTCACCGCCTACGGTTACTGCAATATTGCAATTATCAAAAATCTCCTCGATTAAATCGTAATAGGTAATATCAAGTCCTGTGAACAGACTTTTATTTTCAGAAAGCATTAATACTTCCGTATCGGTTTTCAGAAACATCTCTGCAATATCTTTAGCACATTGAATTGCCTTGGGCTTATCGGTATTTACTAAAACAGCAATTTTCATACTACACCTATTTATCTAAATCTAAATGTGATTTTTCTACAAGTTCTTTTGGGGTGATTTCAGTGAAGGATACAGGGTTTTCGGACTTTTGTAAATGAATAAGATATTCAATATTGCCCTCCGGCCCTTTTATGGGGGAATAGTCAAGATTTAACACACTGTAACCGTTTTCAAGGCAAAAGTTATAAATTGACTCTACAACTTCAATATGAACCTGAGGATCTCTTACTACGCCTTTTTTACCAATTTTCTCTCTGCCTGCCTCAAACTGGGGCTTTATAAGGCATACAGCCTGTGCGTTTTCTGAAAGCAATTCCCTTGCAACAGGTAATAAAAGTTTTAAAGATATAAAACTAACGTCAATGGAGAAAAAGTCGATTTCGTCAGGCACTTGTTCCTTTGTAACCTTGCGCATATTTGTGCGTTCAAGGTTTACAACACGAGAATCATTGCGGAGTTTCCATGCTAGTTGACCATATCCTACGTCGATTGAATAGACTTTTTCGGCACCATTTTGGAGCATACAATCGGTAAATCCTCCTGTGGACGCGCCTATATCCATTGTGACTTTACCCTTTAAATCAAGGTGAAAATTGTTGATTGCTTTTTCGAGTTTCAATCCTCCACGGCTTACATACTTGGGAGCAGTTCCTCTGAATTCTATATTTACATCTTCATTATAGGATTGACCGCATTTATCGGCTTTTTGGTTATCTACGTATATTTCACCTGCCATAATAATGGCTTTAGCCTTTTCTCTGCTTTCTGCAAATCCTTTTTCAAAAACTAATACATCTAATCTTTTTTTCATATGTAATCCTTAATAATTTTTATCATACCATCATCATCTAACATTAATTCGGCAAAAGCCTCTGCTACTGTCTGATGCTGAACAAAAGTATCCTTGATACCATGAATCTTATAAAAATAATTTTTTGCTATTTTTTTCAGTTCATATCCAAAGGATTCACCGATACCCCCTGCAACTAAAGACTCCTCAAAGAAGAATATGTTTTTACTTTTTGCGGCTTCTTCTATTGCCTTTTTGCTAATAGGCTTGATTTTGCAAAGTTTGATTATTCTAACGTTGATACCTTCCTCTGCAAGGCGTTCCTTTGCTTTACAAGCATAGGAAAACAGACGTCCGTAGGTAACTAAAGCAATATCGCTTTCATCACCATACACATCATAGTCCATACTCAATTTTGTAATATCTGAAGGTCTGTATAATTCTCCGCCACGTGGATACCTTACGGCTACAAGTCCGTCACAAATATAGGTAGCGGCATTCAAAGACGCTCTTAAACCATCAAAATAACAGGGTGAAAAAATAGTAGTATTAGGTATAGTGTTCAGCATACTAACGTCAAATATACCTTGATGAGTTTCACCGTCATCACCTACAATACCGGCACGGTCAACACATATTACAACGTGGAGATTCTGTGCCGCTGCCTCGTGGATTAACTGGTCGTAGGCACGTTGCAAAAATGTTGAATAAACCGCAAAGAAAGGCACTAAACCTTTTGTAGCAAGACCGCAGGCAAAGGTAACTGCGTGTTCCTCAGCTATACCAACGTCAAAAAATCTGTTTTTAAATTTCTTTGAAAATTCAGACAAACCTGTGCCAAGGGTCATAGCCGCAGTGATAGCGCAAATGTTTTTATCCCTTGAGGCAAGATTGCAAAGATATTTTCCAAATTCATAGGAAAAACCTGTGTTACTTGACAGAGGTTCTCCTGTGTCAATATCAAATTTACCGATACCGTGAAACTCCTTTGGATGATTTTCAGCCGGTTCGTAACCTTTTCCCTTTTTGGTAACAACGTGCAGTAATACAGCGCCGTTGCATTTTTTGGCGGCATTCATGGCGCTTTCCAATTCAACAATATCGTGACCGTTGACAGGCCCTAAATATGTATATCCTAAAAAATCAAAGAGGGTATTTTTATAAATTAAATTCTTCAACTTTGATTTACTGCGTCTTAATACCTTTTTGAAAAATCCGCCTACTAAAGGTATGTGGGATAAGATAATTTCTGTTCTGCGTTTTACACGGATATAGGAAGGCTTTATGCGCATATGAGAAAGATTCATAGCCATTGCGCCTACGTTGTTTGAAATTGACATTTTATTGTCGTTTAGAATTACAATAAAGTTCTTTTTGAAACGTCCTGCGTTGTTTAGTCCCTCGTATGCAAGTCCACCTGTAAATGAGCCGTCACCGATTACAGCAACCGTATAGGAATTGTCGTTTTTCAAAAGTTTTGCTCTGGCAATTCCGTAAGCGGCGGAAATTGATGTACTTGAATGTCCTGCGTTAAAATCGTCATAGACGCTCTCGCTCCTCTTGGGAAATCCTGCAAGACCGCCTTTTGTACGTATAGTATCAATTTGGTCAAATCTTCCTGTGAGCATTTTATGAACATAACTTTGGTGGCCTACGTCCCATACAATGCTGTCCTTGGGTGCGTCAAAGCACTTATGGAGCATTACTGTAAGTTCTACAACTCCAAGGTTCGGAGCAAGATGACCGCCGTTTACAGAAACGATTTCTATTAGTTTTTCTCGGATTTCAGAGCAAAGTGAAGTGATTTCCTTTTCACTTAACTTTTTTAAATCCTGAGGTGATTTAATTGTAGAAAGGATTTTGTACTTATTATCCATATAACCCTTTTCCCCACTTTATTTTTCTCTGTTTGCAAGTTTTAAAGCAATATTTTTGAGAGCCGTTGCATCATTTTCAAATACTGATAATGAATCTATGGCGATTTGTGTTTGCTGTGCAACAATTTCTCTGCATTTATCAATTCCCAGCAGTGACACGTATGTAGATTTATTGTTTTCAAGGTCACTGCCTATGGGTTTTCCAAGTTGTTCCTTTGTTGCTGTAACATCAAGAATATCGTCAACGACTTGAAAAGCCAAGCCGATAGCCTCTCCGTAACTTCTTGCGGCTAAAATTTTTTCATCATCTGCTCTACCGCAAACGCATCCCATTTCACAGGCGGCTTTGATTAATGCACCGGTCTTTTTTCTGTGCATTTCGGTAATTACTTCTATGGGAGTTTCCGTGTTTTCGTGTTCAAGGTCAATAACCTGTCCGCCTACCATACCTAATGCTCCGCAGTAATTTGCTAAAATATTTACACATTTTGCGGATACATCAGCACTTGCAATTTTAACGGTGTCTTCCCTTGTCATTACATCAAAGGCAAGGCTTTGCAAAGCGTCCCCTGCCAAAAGGGCAATATCCTCACCGAATACAACGTGATTTGAGGGTTTACCTCTGCGCATATCGTCATTATCCATACAAGGTAAATCGTCGTGAATTAAGGAATAAGTATGTATCATTTCTATTCCGCAGGCAAAAGGCAAAGCAACATTATCATCACATCCGCACAGACGTGCAAACTCCAAAACAAGTTGAGGTCTGATACGTTTGCCCCCTGCTTTCAGGCTGTATTCCATTGAATCTATTAAGTTTTTCTCCAATAAATCATTACCGAAAATATATCCGTACAAGGATTTTTCTATTAATTCTATGTTAGTCATTAAAAACATCCTCTTTGTTTTTTATCGCATCAATTCTCGTGTTTATATCAATCATTTGCCCTTTACAAGCCTCAAGTTGTTCATAACAATAGTTCAGCAAATTAAAAGCCTCTTCGTAAACAGCCATACTTTCTTGCAAAGAAAGTTCTCCGCTTTCCATTTGGGCAACAAGTTTTTCGAGTTTTTCGTTAGCTTTTTCAAAGGTCATTTTTCCAGCCATAATTTATTTATATCCTTTCTGCTATCTGTAGCAACCGCTGTAATCTGTGATTAACACCGCTTCGTGAAATTTTAGGAGCAAGGGATTCTCCCAGTTCCTTTAGAGACATTTCCGGATTTTCAAGTCTTAAATTTGCAAGGGTTTTCAGTTCCTCCGGAAGTTCATCAAATTTACCGCTGTCTATAATCTTTTTTATTGCGTTAATCTGCTTTGCCGATGCTGAGGCAAGTTTGTGAATATTGGCAATTTCGGAGTTGCGCTGTCGATTGATTTTATTTCTGATTTCCTTATATGCAGAGGTTTCAATCATAACCATAACCGAATTTCCTGCACCGATATATCCTAAAAAGTCACATATAGCATCGTTGCCTTTTATGTAAACAACATAACCGCCCTTGCGATAGGCAATTTTTGGGGTTATGTTCAGCACTTCAATTTCATTTATAAGTAAAACTAAATTTTCTGCAAGTGTTTTATACTGAACGCTAAATTCAAGATGATAGCCTTTTTGAGGGTCGGTAACAGAACCGCAACTTAAAAATGCTCCTCGAAGAAAATCTGCGCAAAATTCAGAGTCGTCAATATTTGCCCTGTTAATTTTGAGTTTTAAATCCCTGACGTTATGACCGAAGTTCTCAAAAATATTCCTGCAGTCATCAGGTGAAATAATGCTGAATTTATATATATTTGAATTTGTATTTTTAATTTTTAATGTGGATTGCTTTTCAATTATCGGAGTAAATAATTCTGTAATCAAAGACTCAAATAAATTAGCCGTATAAGTGTTTTCTGTTTTAAAAACAATCTCTCTGTGAGAAAATTTACTTGCAAACAACAGTAAACCATAACATTGAGAATACCTTTGTTTAATATCCGCTAATTCTATTTTGCATAATTCCTGCTTGACATCAGACGAAAAAGACATATCTTCTCCTTAGTTATTATGAATATCTCTGTGGCTGATTACTGTTTTATAGCCTTTGTCGGTAAAATGCTTTTGCAACAATGATGAAATAGCCACACTTCTGTGATGGCCCCCTGTGCAACCGATACCTACAACTAATTCCGCTTTACCCTCATTTTTGTAGAGAGGTACTGCAAAATCAAGGTAATCAATAAGTTTATTTACAAAAGTTTTTGACTCTTCTGTGCTGAATACATAATCAAAAACATCTTTGTCAAGTCCTGTTTTTTGCTTTAGTTCAGGCTCATAATAAGGGTTTGGCAAACATCTTACGTCAAATATTGTATCACAATCAAGAGGAGTTCCGTGTTTAAAACCAAAGGACATAAAATTCAACACAATGCTTTCGCTGACGTTATCCAAGAATAATGTAGAAATTCTCGTTTTTAATACTTTTTGGTCAATGTTTGTTGTGTCGATTATATAGTCTGCGTGTTTTTTTAGTGGGTCAAGATAACGTTTTTCAAGTTCTAAAGCACTTTTTATAGTGCTGTCATCAACAAAATCTACCAATGGGTGACGGCGTCTTGTTTCCTTAAATCGCATAACCAATGTGGAAAATTCCGAATATAGGAATAAAAGTTTGAATTTTTTGCCCTCTACTTTAAAATGTTTTATTTCATTTTCAAGTGATGATAGTGTATCGCCGCCACGAGCATCAATTACCACCGCAACTTTTTTCATAACTTTGTTGGTAGAATTTTCTACAAGGTTGTAAAAAGTACGGAGTAAACTGCAAGGCAGATTATCTACACAATAAAAACCGATATCCTCAAGGGCGTGCATTGCTGCGGTTTTTCCTGCACCTGAAAAGCCTGTTATAATTATAAATTCCATAAAATTACCTCTATTTTTCTAATTCAGAAAAATAATTTCTCTCTCCAAAATATATCCTGTTTTTTCCTTTACGGTGGATTGAATATGCTCAATTAACTGTTGAACATCATTACAGGTTGCACCGCCGATATTAATAATAAAACCTGCGTGTTTTTCCGATACCTGCGCTCCGCCGATAGTTTTGCCTTTCAGTCCGCACTGTTCAATCAAAGTACCTGCATAGTTCCCATCCGGTCTTTTAAATACAGAACCTGCGGAGGGATATTCCAAAGGCTGTTTGCTCTTTCTTCTGTCCATAAAATCATCCATTTTGTTACGGATTTCGTTTTTATTATCAAGTTTCAGTTTAACGGTTATGCCGATTATTATGTAACCGTTTTCTTTATAAATGCTGTGTCTGTAAGAAAAGTTTAAGTCAGAGGATTTAATAGTGCCAAGATTTCCCTCTTTGTCTATATGATGAACAGAATACACAACATCTTTCATCTCACCGCCGTAAGCACCTGCGTTCATATATGCCGCTCCGCCTACAGTTCCCGGGATTCCCCATGCAAATTCAAGACCTGACAGTCCGTTTTTTTCAGCCTCTCTGCAAAGTGCCGCCAAAGACGCACCGGCACCGCAGTAAAGTGTATTGTTATCAAGTAAGGAAATATTTTTAAAATCACCCTTTAGGCATATAACAACATAATCTACGCCCTTGTCGGATACAAGCAGATTACTGCCGTTACCCAAGATAAAGTATTCAACGTTTTCTTCGTTGCAAAGTTTTACAATTTGAGAAAGTTGTGAGGGTTTGTTCACTTCTATATACAAAGGCGCATTTCCGCCGATTTTAAAAGTAGTATGGTTAGCCATTGATTCGTCGTATTTGGCTTTGCATCCGAGAATTTTGGCTAAACTATACACCGTTTCAATATTTTTCATAGTTATACCTACCGTAATTTAATTCAGTAATTTATGTAGAAAATCAGTCCCAATTTGTTACAACTTTCTTTTCTACCATTTCATCATCAATTTCCATTCCAAGACTCTTTAAAAGATCCTGTGCGGCATTATAGCCCATTTTCTTTTGACGGTTATTCATAGCCGCTACTTCAATAATAATTGCAAGGTTTCTGCCCGGCTTTACTGGAATTGTCATTAAAGGCACGTCAATACCTAAAATTTCCATATATTCATTTTCAAGTCCCATTCTGTCATAGACTTTTTGATTATCCCAAATTTCAAGGTTAATAACCATATCAATCTTTTCCTGTAACTTGATAGAACCCATACCAAACAAGTTACGTGCATTGATAATGCCTACGCCTCTCAGTTCCACAAAGTGCCTGATATTTTGAGGGGATTGACCGATTAATGTTTTATTATTGGTTTTCCTTATTTCTACTGCATCATCGGCAATCAGACGGTGACCTCTTTTTGTCAGTTCAATAGCGGTTTCACTTTTACCTACACCGCTGTCGCCTATAAGCAGACAACCTTCACCATATACTTCTACAAGTACTCCGTGACGTGTGATTCTGGGAGCAAGTTCCACATTCAGCAAAGTTACCAAATCGGCGGTTAAGGCTGAGGTGCTTTCAGAGGTTTGAAGTATTGGGATATTGTACTCTGAGGCTGAATGAAGCATAACATCGGTAGGTTCGTAATCTCTGCACAAAATTACAGCAGGAGGTCCAAACTTAAAAATCGAGTCTATAACGTGCTGTTGGTGTTCAGAACCAAATCTTGCAAGATATGAAAACTCTGTATTTCCGAAAACAAGAATACGTGTTTTATCAAAAAAATCGAAAAATCCCGTAAGTTGCAATCCCGGTCTGTTAATATCAATACTGCTTATCAAAACTTCCTCCGGGTCTGATGGCATAAACAGTGATTTAAGTGATAATTCATCAATAATCTTTTTTAGTGATACTGTAAATTCAGCCGCCATAAGTCTATCCACCTTTCAATAGTAAAGGAAAAATCCAATCAAATAGGCATAGTTATCCAAATTTAACTATACAGTATATATTATACTACAAATTCTCTTATTTGAAAAGTGATATTGTGAATTTTTATACATCTTTTTCACTATTTTATTCACATGAATATTTATAATAACCATATGATGTTCGGCTGATTAAAATTGTTTTAAATAAATAACAGGACAAATGCTGTAGCAACGCCTGTTATCCCTATAAATACAGCGTTTTTTAATTTGTATTTTCTGTGATTAACTGTTGCTGACTGACAGCCTATTGAGATGATATATAAAACAGATATAGTAATAATTGTTAAATACAAACAATCTCCGCCTTTAAATATGCCGTATTTCACATTTTTGGTAATAACATCCATTGGATAATAAGCGTTAAGAAATGAGGAAAAAAATACAGATAAACCCAATACCGCAAATTCAATAACAGAATAAATAAACAAGGGGGATTTTTTACAATCCATTATGTTTTCGTTTAGAGCAACATAGGAAAATGAGGGTAAAAATAAAATTAAGATTGGCAGGAAATTTGTATATAAGTGGGTATTAATTCTTGAAAAATCCATTTTGACAGTAGAAAACGGACTTATGAAAATATAAAGTAGAAATATAAACACGAAAAACAGTGTTATCTGTGACGCCCTTGCAAGTGGTTCTAAACCTTTATAACTGCAAAAATATGCGGATATCAGTATCAATAAGATAATAGCCCAATAGGGTCCTGATTTTAAAACAACGTGCATATATTGTGATAATTTTGCAACTGACAAGGCTGAAATCACTATGAAATACAGGTTAATTATGATATTGGTGATAAGGTTTCTTTTTCCTCTATAAAAGGAAATAAACAAAATATTTATTCCAAGTGCCAAAAGGATATAGAGTAATTGAAAAACTGTAGCGGTATTGTCGATAAAAAGCATATATGCAAGGGTGGATAAAAACATTGTCGAAAAAAACTGATATGATGTGATTGAATTATTCTTCATATACGCTACCACCATTTAATGATTGAACGTTAATAGAATTTTTGGTCAACTTTTTCCATCCAAATCTTACAAAAATATCCCCTATGCTCCTTTTGTTAAAAGGAATTATCGGCGACATATATGCAACTCCAAGGGAAGATTTTGAACACATAGAAATAATTACTATTGTGGATAAAAGCACTATGCCCCACACTCCCATTATTCCACCTGCCACAATAAAGGACAGCCTTAAAACAGTTATTTGCGGATACAAATCAGGGACTACGTAACTGCAAATTGCCGATACAGCCACAGCCATTAAGGTAGGAGCGCCGATTATTCCGGCATTTATTGCACAATCGCCTATTACCAAAGCACCTACAATACTGACTGCGTGGCCTAACGCTTTTGGCAGACGAAGTCCAGCCTCTCGCATAACCTCGTAAATAAAGGTAATAAGCAGAATTTCTAATATTAAGGGCAAAGGGGTATCCTTGATTGACTCCTGTATATTTTTATACAAAGCCTTCGGAAAATAGTCAGGGTGAAAGTTTACAAATGCTATATATACTGCCGGAGTGAGAATTGCAAGGATATAGGAGAAATATTTTAATAGCCTGATAATTGTTGCAAAATAGGGTCTGTTTGAGTAATCATCAACCGATTGGAAATTTTCTACAAACAAATGAGGAATTACCAAGGCGCAGGGAGTACCGTCTATTAATATACCGATTCTACCCTCTAACATTTTGCCGCAGAGTGAATCAGGGCGCTCGGTAACTCCTACCCCTGTAAACACCTCATTTTTACCGCTGTCCTCAAGATACGGCACAAGATAACCGCTGCCAAGCAGAGTTTTTAAATTGCAATTACTTAGCCGTTCCCTAATTTCACTAACTGATGATTTAGTTGCAACATTTTTAATGTAACACAAACATATCTGTGTGTTGGATTCTGTGCCTAAGGTCATAGTTTCAAAGACAAGGTTGGGATTTTTCATACGTCTGCGTACTAAAGTCATATTAATTCTCAATGCCTCGGTGAAGCCCTCTCTGCTTCCTCTTTGGACAACCTCGCTTTCAGGCTCGGACACACCTCTGAATGAAAATCCCTGCGCTCCGATTGCAACCATTTCCTTGTAACCGTCAATGGCTACAATGGCAAATCCTGACATTGAAAATGTAATTACTTCGCTGAATGATGTAATCAGCGTAATTTCACTTGCCGACAGCACTTTATCGTAGATATAATCAAATAATTTCTTTCGATTTATATCTCCGTATTCCGCGTTGAGCAAGGGGTTTAATACGTAAATAGCCAAACTCTCTTTATCGCACATACCTTCAGTTGTAAAAATGGCGCAAGAGGTTTTTGAGTCGTTATTCAGTTTTATTGTTCTTACGGTAAAATCCGCTGAATCTGACAGAAGTTTCTTTAGTTCAAGTATATTTTGCTGTAAATCACTATACATTTTACCACCCATTTTACCTTTTGCTATTTTTAAGTCATTATTCAACCTATTATGCATTATATGGATTTTTCAGGAAACATTATAATTGGTGATTGTATGTTAGTGACTATTATCAGGACTGTTATTCTATATTTATTTGTCATACTGGCTGTACGGCTTATGGGTAAAAGGCAGATAAGCGATTTGCAAACATCGGAACTTGTCGTTACTCTGATAATTGCCGATATTGCGTCAATTCCTATGGAAAATATTTCAAAACCCCTTGTATCAGGAATTGTACCCACTTTGATTTTAGTAGCCTGTGAAATATTATTCAGCATCGGTATGATGAAGTGGAGCAAATTCCGAAAAGTTATGTGCGGAAATCCTGTAATGGTGATACAGGACGGAGTTATACTCCAGGACAAAATGAAAAGCCTTAGAATTACTACAGAGGATTTATGTATTCAACTGCGTCAGCAGGGGGTGTTTTCTCTTGATGATGTGCAATACTGTATTGCGGAAACTAACGGAAAACTCAGCGTACTTGAAAAGCCTGACAATCGAAAACCGACAGCACAGGATTTTGGGATAAATATTGAGGATACGGGTATTGAGGCGGTTGTAATTACAGACGGAGAAATTTTGAACAACTCAATAAAACTTTGCGAAACTGACAAGGAAAACGTATTTAATATTCTAAAATCCAATAATACAGATTTAAAAGACGTATTTATTATGACTTTAAACCGAAACGGCGACTATAAAATTATAAAGAAGAATTGATATGAAAAGAATGTATATTGCTATTTTTGTTATTATTCTGTGCATTTCTTTCGGACTGTATGAAATGTACGCTGTTGACAATATTGTGAAAGAGTGCAACAGCGGATTTGAAAAAGTAGATAAAAATATAAAAGAAGGCGACTATCTCTCTGCTTACAAAGAAAGTATAAAAAATGCGAAACAATACGAAGAGAAAAGTTCAAGCATAATGTACTGCTATTTTAATCATACGGAACTTGACAGTTTGGAATGGAATATGTACCAAATGACTGAATTTATCAAATACAATCAAATGGGCGATTATTACGCATTGAAATCCGCAACAAAAAAACAACTCCAATCCATTAAAGAAGAGGAGTTGTTTGAAATTCAGAATATTTTATAACTATCTGCGGTATCTGATTTTTGAAATTAACCAGAACACTACAAGCATAATGCAGTTTGATATTACTACTGTAGGGCCTGTGGGAATATCCAAGTAGTATGATGCTGTTAAGCCTGACAGGAAACAGAGTATTGACAAAATTCCGGCAGTAATCATAACGGATTTAAAAGATTTACAAAGTCGCATAGCTGTTAATGACGGGAATATTATTAAAGCTGATATTAATAACGTTCCCATTATTCTCATACCGATTACAATAGTTAATGCTGTTAAAACTGCAATTATCATATTGTAAATTGAGGGTCGTATTCCTGTTGCCTTTGAGAAGTTTTCGTCAAAGGTAACTGCGAATATTTTATTGTAAAACAGTAAAAACAGCAGAATTACAATTATTGAAAGTATAATACACATAACAGCGTCGCTGTTTGAAGTTGCAAGAACCGAGCCGAAAAGATAACTGTTTAAGTCTGTGTTCAAACCTGTAATACTTGCAACTATTACACCTACTGCAAGGGCGGTGCTTGAAATTACCGCAATAGCGGCGTCACCGTTTATCTTGCTGTTTTCAGATAATCGCAGCAAACAAAAAGCCGCCAAGAGTACAACAGGAATTGCTACATAAAGGGGAGCGATATTTGCGGCTGCGGCAACTGCTAAAGCGCCAAAACCTACGTGGGAAAGACCGTCGCCTATCATTGAATACCGCTTTAGTACAAGGATAACTCCTAATAATGCGGCGCACAATGATACTAAAGTTCCCACAATCAAGGCTCTTATCATAAAATTGTAGGTCAACATTTCTATCATAAGTTACCTCCTGTGTGACTGTGACTGCATTTATCGCAAGGGCAATCTTTCAGCATAAACCTCTCGCCTATTTCCGAGTGCATATATTGGTGAGTTGTACCGTAAAAACAACTGTCACCTGACATATGGAGAATATGACTTGCGTGTTTTACAGAGGTAGTTATATCGTGGGAAACCATTATTATAGTAATTCCCTGCTTGTTAAGTTTATCAATCAACTCGTATAAATCTTGGGAAGCGATTGGGTCAAGTCCTGTTATTGGCTCGTCAAGAATTAACAGTTTACTTGTAGCGCAAAGGGCTCTTGCAAGTAGAACTCGCTGTTGTTGACCGCCGGAAAGTTCCTGAAATGATTTTTTCTTTAGGTCAAGTATATTTACTTTTTTTAAGTTTTCAATGGCAAGGTTTTTTTGTTCTTTTGAGTAAAAGGGTAAAAACTTTTTGTTAAGTGTACCTGACAAAACTACCTCTAAAACCGAACAGGGAAAGTCCTTTTGAATACTGTTCTGCTGTGGCAGGTAGCCGATATTTTTCTGCTTAAGTCCTTCAAGGTACTCAATTTTTCCGCCGATTGGAGCAATAAGTCCAAGCAAACCTTTCATCAACGTTGTTTTACCGGAGCCGTTCTCACCGACAATGCACAAATAATCTCCGCTGTTTATGGTAAAGGACAGGTCGCTGATGACGATTTTGCCCTCGTATCCCATTTTAAGATTTGAACAATTTATAAGTGGCATCAACTAACCGCCTCCTTTATTATTTCGCAATTTTTTTCCATAAGGGAAATATAACTCTCTCCGTTTTCAAACATTTCTTTAGAAATATTGTGACAGGAATATAAAGTTCCAATCTTTGCATTTGAATCCTCGCAAATTATGTTTGGAAAATTATCGGAGGAAAAATCGCACTTAAAAACAACAGGAATGTTATTTTTATTTACATAGTCAATAATTGCGGTAACAGTTTTTATTGAGGGTTGCGTTTGAGAGGAACACCCGGGAAATGCGCTTAAATGCTCAAAATTATAATCCTCTGTTAAGTACAGAAAAGGAAATCTGTCAGCAAACACAAGTGTACTGTTATCAGCACTATTGCTGATAGTTTTCAGGTTTTTATCAAGAGATTTTAATTCTTTAAGATAATTATTAGAATTAGTATTGTAGTAATCTTTATTTTGCTTATCGCTGTTAATTATTTCCTTGGAAATAGCCTTTGTTATATTTATGGCATTTTTGGGTGAAGTCCAGATATGCTCGTCATATTCTTCTTCATCCTCATCGTGATGATGCTCTTCCTCTGATTCCAATGCAGATTCATCCTCGAACAGAGGATTGATATAATCAAAGCACTTTATAACCTTTACACTTGAATCTATATTTTCCAAAATGCTTTCTACCCAACTGTCTGATTCTCCGCCGTTGTATATAAAAATATCTGCATTGTTAATTTTTACAATGTCCTTTGGTGAAAAATCAAAATCGTGGGGCTCACATCCCGGAGGAATCAGCAAGTTGACATCTGCTTTATCCCCTGTAATTTCTCTTGTAAAATCATAATAAGGGAAAATAGTAGATATGATTGACAGTTTACCGGATTTTTCAGTTTCAGTATTACTACAGGAAGTCAGCGGAAATATCACAAGCAATATTGATAAAGCAGCAACTATTAACTTTTTGATAAAACCACCTTCTTCATAAATTTTTAAATGGGCGTACAAAAATTGTACGCCCATATATGTATTCCGATAAATATTATTGCTCGTTTTTGCTCTTTCTATTCTGCCACATAACCCATAGAGGACCTGCGATACAGAGAGAAGAATAACAACCGGATACTAAACCGATAATCATCGGCAGAGCAAACGCCTTAACTGAATCAAGACCGTAAATTGAAGCAACTATATATACAATCAATACAGCGGAAATAGTTGTAATTGAAGTAATAATAGTACGGCGAATAACCTTTGTTGTTGCTACGTTGAATACATCCTCAACCTTAGCCTTTGCGCCTAAGTTCTTTCTTTCCTCACGGATACGGTCATAAACTACAACGGTATCATTCAGTGAGTAACCTAAAATCATCAGAGCAACGGCGATAAAACTTGAGTCGATTGGTAATCTGAAAATTACATAGAAGAAGTAGATTATAGCAACGTCGTGTAACAATGCAACTACGCCGAAAGTACCTGCAGAAAGACCGCCGATTTTTTTGAATCGAAGTGTTACATAAAGCACCATTAATGCACTTGCAATAGCAACAGCACATAAACACTTAAGGAAGAAGTTCAGACCCATTGACGCGTCAACGGAACTTTCCTGTAGGCTGACAAAATTGTTGTCCTTATAAGCCTTTTGAATATCTTTTGTGATATTGTCAAAATCTGTTGAGTTTGCTTCAGCCCCTGTGAACTGAATGTTAAGCATATTAACATTCTCGTTGTCAACGATACCTGTTGAGGTTGAAACATTGATGTTTGCGTTTTCAACATTCTTTGAAACGATAGCCTCTATATCCGCTGTGTTTACTTCACCTGTGTAACTATACTTTAGCATAGAACCACCGGAGAACTGGATATCTAAAGTTGTACCAAAGATGCAGTTGCAAATTAAACCGATAAGGATAATTGCAGTTGATATGCAAAAGAATATTTTACTTTTCTTGATAAAGTCAATAGGTGCTTTTCCACGAACCAATAACTTTTCTTCATAAGTCTTTTTAACAACATTACTTGCCATCTTTAGCACCTCCAAACAACCATTTATGACGAGCCCATTTGTAACCGGCAACTGAACGAAGCATTACACGGCTTAAGGCAACGCCCATAATAAAGTTGGAAATTACACCAACAAGAAGTGTATAACCGAATGCGTAAATTGTACCTGTTGTTGACTGACCGAAGATAATTGAAAGCACATTACTTGGGCCGAATACAAGAAGCAGGATAACAGCAACGATGATGATTGTCATATTACCGTCGATAATAGCGGTTAAGGAACTCTTTGTACCGCGGTCTAAAGCACCGTCAAGTGTACGTCCGCCTCTCATTTCCTCAATTATACGCTCGGAAGTAATTACGTTTGCGTCAACACCCATACCGATTGAAAGGATAAGACCTGCAATACCCGGTAAGGTCATTGTGAATGATGAGAATACAGGGAAGTAACCTGATACAGACGCTACTGTGATGCCTAACTGGCCAAGTAGTGCGATTACTGCAATTAAGCCCGGCAAACGATACATAACTATCATAAATATTGCAATTAAGATTAATGCGATAATACCTGCAACAGCCATTGCATACAGTGAGTTTTCACCAAGTGTTGCGGAAATTGAACCGTGAGAAACTTCCTCTAACTGGAACGGTAATGCACCGGCGTTGATTTTCTCGGCAAGTGCGTGTGCTTCCTCTGCTGTGAAATCACCTGTAATCTGTGCTTTACCGCCGCTGATTTTTTCCTGAATGTTCGGAGCGGAAAGCATTACGTTATCCATCCAGATTGAAACAACTTTACCTACGTTATTTCCTGTGATATCCTCAAAGAGTTTTGCTCCCTCTTTGTTAAACTCAAGGGAAATTATGTAACCGCCGTTTTCAGGGTCAACTCCGTCGGTTGCTTTCTTAACGTGTTTACCCTCAAGTTCGTAAGCATCAGCGGTTTCACCGTCAGGATCCTTGTAAATAGGATTACCGTCTGAACCAACTTCTACTGACTTATAACTGTTTCCGGGTCTGAATGTAAGTTTTGCAGTTGAACTGATTTCGCTTAACGCACCTTCAACGTCAAAATCTTTTT
>JAQXSC010000039.1 GCA_029218825.1 Oscillospiraceae bacterium
GCTCACAGGTCACACTATGGACGTTACTGATGATAACGGCACAATCTACAGTGGCGACAGCAATATTGATTTCACCGATGAGTTTACATTCACTTCCGCATTTAACTACGTAGTAAAAGCCTCACAACAGGAAAAGGAAGGCTACAAATTCTTAGGTTGGTATGATAAAAGCGGAAATAAGCTTTCTGCCACATCCGACCACAGCTTTACCATAGAACCATATTACTCTACAAGTAATAAAGATACTGATCATCAAACCCCCGGTGTTGTTTATGCAAGATTTGGATTTGAGTACAAGGTTAAATTCCATATTAATGACAGCGATACGGTTTCTACCGTAGGCAACCCTGACGCTGACCTTTACAGGGTTTATTACCCTGAGGGTGTTGATATTTCACAGGCATCAAGTCTAAACCTTAATTACGAAATATTGCATCTGGACAGCAATAACAAGATTCAAAAGCATTTCTATGACATTCCTACTCCAAAATCTACTTACGGTAAAATCTTTAAGGGTTGGTATGAAGATAAGGACAATAATACCGACTCAAACGCAATTCAATGGAATAACAAAGCATATACAACCGAAACCGATATTTATGCTCACTGGATAGACGTTGGAACTGTTCCACAGGATCCGAAAGATAAGAAAATCATTGATCCTGCCAACAGACCTTTTGTAAACGAAAATAAAGGAAATAACAATTTATTATGGGGATTTGATTTGTCAGGTGTTCAGATTCGTTATGAGGACAAGGACGAAAACTATCCCGGTGGTACTGTGGATATACCGGCATTTACTACTGACGGATTGAGATTTGTTACCTATATCAAAGAGGATATTCTGTCCAAGGCAAGTACCCTGTTCAAGACAGGATATACCGGTTATACAAAGATTGCGTCACCAATCCGCTACGGATATGTTGTAGCAAAAGAGTCAACCGCAGACAGTAAGCTCAAAGACGACAAGAGCCTTGAATACAAGGATTCAAATGTGAACGGCGTGGATACAAGGTATGACTATTCCTTTGTAACTAACGCAGATTGCACAAGTGGTGTAGGAGGATACAAAGATACTCCAATACGTGACCACGAAAACTTTACCGACTACAGAATTTACTCGCTGATAATTTCATACGATAAAAAAGGAAAGTCTGATGCAGAGATTAAAGAGGCAAAAGGTCAAAATGTTATAGCAAGGCCGTATCTCCGCTATCAAGACGCAAACGGACTGTACCGCACCTATTATCAGGACTATACAGGTAACGCAAATAAGTATGGCGGATGCAGTACAAACTATACTGCTACAAGAGAATATCTTGAAAAAAATAGTTATTTCCCAACTAAACCCACAACAGCCCCTGCTAACTAATTAAATAATAAACAAAACAGGAGATAGATTGAATTCCAATCTATCTCCTGTTATTTTTTAAATTCGGTCATAAGCAAAAGTTAATTGATATATGAATTTTTCTACAGGTCTATCATTATCCATTATCAATTATCCATTATCAATTATTTTACTCCACCGTCACTATTATATACACGTGCCTTACCTTGCCGTTGTATGTACCTTTGGCGGTCAGAGTAGCCTTGCCACGCTTTACGCCTGTTATAACTCCCACGTCAGACACCGCTACTGTTTTGCTGTCAGAGGACTTCCAACTTATTAAGGTTTCAGCGGAATACTCACAAATCTTTTTGTAAATATCCTTGTAAACCTCGCCCTTTGAAATAGTAAGGTACAGCGGTATATCCTCGCTTTCAAAATATCCGAAAACGTCACCGTCAATATTGCTCTTTGCGGACTTATCCTTGCCGTTATAGGCTACAATGTAGTATTTGTATGAGTTGATGCCTACACAGGTAGTATCAACGTACATTTCCGTTGCGCCCTCTGTAATTGTCTTTATATGCTTAAAGTTATTTTCCTTTTTTAATGAACGATATATGCGATATCCCTCTGCTCCTTTGACCTTTTTCCATTCCAAGGTAATGCCGTCCATATCCAGGTATTCCTCTGCGTGGAGATTAGGCTGTTCCAAAAACATTTTTGTTACAGGAGTACTGTATGCCCCTGATGTTTTGTTGATAACCGCCTTTACCTTAATGCTGTAGGTAGCACCTTTATCCACGTTGTCGTCAACAAAACTCAAGGCTTTGCCTTTGTATGCGGTTTTGTACTTCTTGCCTGTAGTTTTTTTCATAGCAACAATGTATTTTGTTGCGCCCTTTACCTTGCTCCAACTGACTTTTATGCCGGTAGCGATATTATTCACTGTCACCTTTGGAGTTCCAACACAGAGAATTGACTTTGTGTTGCTGTACTTGGACTTTCCTTTGCCCTCAAAGGATTTTACGGCATAATAATACTTTGTATTTGACTTTGCCTTAATATCAGTGTAAGAGTTTATATCTGATTTACCTATCAGCGCAAATTTAGTTTTAGCAGTTTTTCGGTATATGTAATACCCCTGTGCATTATCAACCTGCTCCCAATTAAGCAATACTCCGGTACTGCTTAATTTTACGGAGTTTAGTTTCGGCTCTGCAAGGGCATTTGCAGTAAATCCCACAGATATACAACCTATGAGAAGTATTAACGATAATGTAATACACAAAAATTTATTTAACTTTTTCAAAATCTCACAACCTGTCTATATTAATTAAGTAATATCTTACCATAAATCAATTAAAAAGTCTATTGTGCAAAAATTGTAAATTATTCGGAATAGCAGTACCAACGGCCGCCGTTTTTATTCCCCTCATTTGCTCGGTAACAGTTCAAGTCTTCCCTGACTATCATATCATCAGTCTGGTTCTGCCAAGTATCTTTTGTGTCTTTAAACAGGAAACATTCTGCCCCTGCCACAAGTGGAGCATCAAAGGTATAATACCAAATGTCCGTTCCGTCAATTTTTGTCATCAACACCGCTTCAGATTCAAGACCGCTTTCCTGCCAGCCGTATATATATACCTCTTGCCATTTTGCTATTGAATTGTCAAAGTAAACTGTCTGCAATAAGAAATCGGAAGCAGGCTCCTCATAGTATTCCTCCGGTAAGCACTCACTTTCGTAACCCATTCTTATTAAGTTTTTTATAGGAGAAACAGTCATATCCCAGCAGGTAGAAACATTTCCCTGTTTACCGGAAATAGTAACCGGAGGCTCAGCAACAGCCTCTGTATGGCGATAAACAGTAATATCCGTTACATTTAAAGGCAGTTGAGCCACAAACGTGTAGGGGTTTAGAAATGAAATTTGCTCCATTTTGTAACTTTTTTCAGTGATATGGTCATAAACATAAAGGGGTATCGTGTCATTTGCAATCCACTTTTGTTCTGTTGTTAAGTACAGTGAATACGTTTTCGGCTCATAAGCTTGTCCCGCAACGCTATGATTGATTTCCATTTCTGCAATATCTTTTTGAATACAGGTAACGTCACTGATGGAAACAATACCGTCTTGGTTTACGTCTGCCATTTCAAGTCTTGTGTTGGAAATGTTTATAGATTTAACAAGATACTTGCTGATAAGAGTGCAATCGTTTACATCAAGCTTTTCATTGATATCAGCATCTCCGCAAATCATTTTTACAGGTTTTCCGTCTAAGCCTATTTGTTCATTTTCATTGGGCTTTACCCATATAATTTTTGCATTATTATCACCGAAAATTTCGGATATATTTTCACCAACATTTTCGGTAAACCTTACAAAATAATCCATTTTATGATTTCTTCCCATATTGCGGTTCAGAAATTGTATGTAGGTGTTTGAATCGTAGTTTGCACCTTCATTTTCATTCATACTGTAGGTTTCGGCAATATAGGTTTTTGCAATAGCAAACACATTATTTCTGACGTTGAAGTTCCCTTTATTTATATTTGCCGATGCCCAGCTCTTTATATGAGCGTCGTGTCCTTTGTCTGCCCTTTGGGAGCAAAGTCCGTAACCGGCATGCCACATATGGTTACCGCTGATAGTGAAATTTTTAAAATCTTTAGGAATATTTTTGCCCTGATCTAAAAAGTATTCTACAGAATAGTTGCAGTATTCCATAACATTATTTGTAAAATTAATATTGTCACAATGAATGTCGTTGTTTGTATCTCCGGAAAACTGAAAGGTTACCGCTGCATCATAAATCTGATTGAAATAACAGTTATCCACAGTGAAATTTTTGGCTTGTCCCCAAACTTGAACACCGTTACCAAAACGAACAGCGTCATATTGAATTGAACCGCCAATCCAATAAAACTCACAATTCTTTACAGTCAACCCCTCACAAGCCAGTGCACTGACCGCAAAATTTCCGCTGTAACGGAAAGTGATATTATCTATGGTAATATTGTCGCTCCATTTTGTTTCAATAATATCTATGCCCTCGGCAAATTCAATGCTTTCGTATAAATCAGCGGGATTTCCCTTTGTAGAACAGAGATACAGTTCTTTGCTCCCACTTGAATTATGGAAGAAATGTAAATTATCTTTCAAATCGGCATATGTATCAAATCGCTTGCCTGTAGTAGTGTTGTAGGTTACACCGTGTCGCTCTGCAATAACGCACTTTATGCCGTTGGCTTCCCCATTGTTGAAAATAATGTTGCCTACATCTGCCTGTATAGGTTTTGAATATTTATAAACATTAGGAGCGTCGGTTTCTATCCACTGCCCCATTTCTGCATAATTATGTGATGAGCCGTAAAGCTCCGGCTTTTTGCCCTCTCCGTAGGCTGAATATGCAACTCCGTCTGTATAAGCCTTTACAGAGCCTCGCCATACTCCGCCACGCTGAAAATATACAACATCTCCCGACTGCAAATTCAGTTTGTTTACAGCAGATATTGTTGCAATGGGAGTGTTTGGGGATAGTCCGTCATTGTTGTCGTTTCCTTGGTTTGACACATAATATCCTTTAGCGCCGTTTTTAGGCTCTATAATTGCCCTTGTGCTATGTATTTCATCAATACGGTTTTGTGTATCACCGTAAAAAGTATCTATTACTTCCTGTTCTGTTAATACTACCTCATTTACAACATCTGTAGCAAAGGCTGTTGTATTGATTAAGGATAACTGAAATATAATTAAAACTAATAAAAAGCATATTGATTTTTTCATATTTTCGCCCCCTTACGTGTTCATTATATATTGGCAAAAAGTCTGTGTCAACACAAAAGAAAAAGGCGGATGCTTTGCGCATCCGCCAAATTTGGTTGTAAAATTATTTTACTGTGATTTCAAGATAAACTGTGTTATTTGAAAGAGCAGTAACTGAATTGTTTGCAAGACCGTTTACAAGGTTCAGAGCAGCGTCGCTTACTGTAATCTTGATAACTGCTGTACCTGCTTTCTTTGCAGTAATTACAGAATTTTCAAGAGCAACAACATCTTCGCCCTCAACAATCTTTTCCTCATACATACCGCCTAAACTTAGGAAGTCTGCAAGAGCCTTGCCCTCTGCATAAACATCGCCTGTGTTGAAGTACAGTTTGATGTGTGCATCGTGCTTGTTGTCATAGTAGTAACGATTTTCACCGTTTCCGTCCTTTGGAACATAAGGTGCAAGTTTCATTGTAGTCTTTGCAGACTCGCAAGAATCCTTAACTGCAACTACTGTATAAGCATATGCTGTTGGGTTCATAGCAGCCGCTGACTTATCGTTGTAAGTTGTACCCTTTACTGTGGCAATCTTCTTGTAGCCGTCCTCTGTGCATTTCTGTCTGTAAACAGCGTATGAAGCAGCGCCCTTAACAGTTGACCAATTCAAAGTTATTCCGTCCATTGACAGATTCTGACGTGCTGTAACGTTGCTTACAGTGTCAAGAGCAACGAAGGATTCAACTCCTCTGTATGCTTCTGATTTTGTTTTAGAAGCAACTGCTGTCAACTTGTATGTATATTTTGTGCCTGAAACTACGTTTTTATCTGTATAAGATTTTGCTGTTGTGGAAGTAATTTTCTTATATGAGCCTGTAGTCTTTCTGTAAAGAACATACTTGTCTGCGCCTTTTCTGCCACTCCAAGTGAGTTTAACGCCGTTTTTTGTGTTCTCGATATTTGAGAACAACATCATATTCATTCTTGTAATTTTCTTTGCTTTTTTAGCAGGGCTAACTTTCTTGCCGTTTACAGCCTTTACCTTGTAAACGTAGTTTTTACCTGCCTTTACAACAGCGTCTGTATAAGAGGTGGATTTTGTTGTAATAATCTTTTTGCTGCCACGGAAAACCTGATAACCTGTAGCCTTTGAAACCTTTGACCAAGTAATCTTAATGCCGTTAACAATATTCTGTGACTTAACGGATTTCGGTGCTTTCAGGGAAGCTGCTGATGCAGAAAATCCACCTACTGCCACAGCAGAAAGCGCCATAATTACAGCCAATGCTGTGCAAATAACCTTCTTTGAAATTTTCATTTTAAATTCCTCCTTATAATATACCAATACCATTAAATTATAGCACAGGCAAATATCAAAAACTATAGTAAAATTACACAAATAAATATAATTTTTTTGTTAAATATTAAAATCAACCCATATTGATTAAGTTGATTTCTTGCGTAAATGATTGTGTATCACTATCAATACAGCGGAAATAATCAAAAATATTACCGCTATAACGGAAATATTCAAAAAGATGTTATTCAGACAGGATATATACAAATCGTTCAAAGAACGTGTCAGAATCGCAATTTTGCTTATTATGTTGCTGAAAAATACCCCAATAGGAATAACAATCAAAAACAATCCTGTAGCCGCCGTTGAGTAGTAAATATACCTTATGGCCTTATGTTTCCATTTGTTGGTGAAAAATATCACAAATACCAATCCGATACCTACCGCTGCAAAAATCAAATCGTATATTAATATTTTCTTTGACCATCTCAAAAAGTCCCTTTGAATGGCGTTGAAATAGGTGATTTTTATATTATTACTGTATATCTTTGCAGATTCATTGATGAAGTAAACAATGTTTTCTTCCGATACGTTTTTGGGGTCAATGCCCTGATTTACCTCGTATTTTTCGATAGCAGAGCGCAGACTTCTTTCAAAATTTTTGGTATCAACAGTAGGCTTCTGTCCGCTGTAGAACAAATCAAGATAACTTTGAATATCCTCTCTGACCATTACCTCGTCAACGAAATTATCAAAGAACTTTTTGTTTAGACCACTGGCGTTACCGATGTCGATTAAATCAGCCTTTATCTCGTCGCACAAGTCAACATAATAATCGGAATTATTCAAAACCTCTCCCAGATAACTTTGGCTGAATATTGTGCATTTCAGCAATGTAAACAAAGACACCGCCACAAGACAAAACGCCAACATCAGGGATAAAAATGTATGTAGGAACCTTTGAAATTTATTATTTTTTAACAGTTTCATAACTTACCCACTCATTCATAAAGTCCAACGATTTCAGGGCCGGATGTTTTCTTTGCATAGACAAAATACCGCAGTTCCGTCAAACCTAATTCGTCAAAAGGATAACAGGTATACATAACAAGATTTTCCTCCTCTGCGGAAAGGTCGTAGGCGGATTTATCGTTTTTACCTGCTATCTTTGTTCCGGTAATCTCATATTCATAGTTGCCGTAACTTGTATTAACCGTAACAATATCCCCTGTTTTCACATTTTTAAGGCCGTTAAAGTAAGTGTTGTTGTGACCTGCAACCAAAATAGTTTTTCCGTAGCCGGGAATAAAACTTCCTGCATATACGCCTACTCCGTTGTTTAGAGGAATTGTGCCGTCACCAAAGAATAACTTTGCGGATACATCTCTGTTGTTGATTTTCAATTCTCCGAATTGCTTGTTAATGCTCGGATATTCAACATCCTCTGCGTTCACTGTATCGCTGTTAATATTGGTTGGCACAAAGATATTTTCGTAGGCAGTGGAATAATCCACCTGCTTATCGGACAAAAACATACTTCCTATGGAAACAATATCGGTTAAATCCGCCGAGAAAATCGCCAGAACGGAAAGATACATTATCACACAAAAAATAATAGGTACATATATGAATTTTGTTATTCCCAATCGTTTTTTATTTTTACTCATATTAACTGTTCTTCGCCTTTTTTGAAATCATTAACAAACCGCAACATACAGCGGATACAAGAACAAATCCTATCATTATCGGTGCGGAAAAATCCTTATTCACAGCGCCGGTTGTTTTGATAACCGCACCGGAGTCGTCAATAATCGTATTACCGCTTTTGTCGATAACCTTTACCTGTGTACCGTCCGAACCTGCTGTAGCAGAAAGATTCAGCACAGCCGCCGCCTGACTTGCATAATTGGCGATAGTTTTCTTTTCGGAGCCTGTAAGTTTGTTAATACTTGATTTTCCTGTACCCTCAAGAAAACTGCGTCCCTGTGAGATTATACTGTTAATTTTACTTGCCTGTGCAGATGTCATATCAATAGTGTTAAAGTGAGCCTCTGCCTGATTTACGTATGAAGACGGCACATATACCATATTGCCCTGCATATTTGCAGGAGTTCGCATCTGATTAAGAACACTTTGCTCGTTTGCGTTTATGCCTGCGGCAAAGGCTGTAATAAATGATGCAAAAATTATGAGCATAACCGAAATAATTGATACAAACTTTTTCATATTTTATTCTCCTTCTTTGATTATTTCACTGTACCTCAAATTAAAATTTTAACACATCCGTCCTTAAATGTAAAGTGGAAAAGGTTGATAACACTTCGTATTATTGTATTAATATTATATTCTTATATTTACGCGGTTTGGTTAAATAGTAGAAAATCTTTACAATTACCCGGAATAAGTTGATTTTAGGCTTATATTGTTGTAAAATTATGTGGATATTAGTATGTGATTTAATGAGGTGTAACTAATGGAAAAAGAAATCGAATTTTCTATAAAGGACTTATTCAATACCTTTGTTCACGGCCTTTGGATAATGCTTACCGTGGCTGTCGTTTTTGCTGTTGTTGCTTTTGGATTTTCTAAATATTTTATCCCAAAAACATACACTTCCACAGTTAAACTATATGTTGAAACAAGCAAAAAAGGTGAGAGTTCCTACAACGATTTAAGTTCATATAACCTTGCAACAAATCTTGTAAATACATATATTGAAATGTTGCAGACAAATAACTTCTACGAAAAAGTTGCCAACGATTTGGACAATAAATATACAGTATCTCAAATTGGGTCTATGGTTAGTTTTAGCAACGAAAGTAAAACAGAAGTTTTCACCGCTTCCATTGTGGCTAAATCCCCAACGGAAGCAAAGATTGTAGCCGACAGCGTTGCTGACGTAGCCCCTAATGTAATTTCCGCATTGGAGGATAATGCAAATCTAAAAATAGTTGATAACGCAACAATTCCTGCATATCCCACCTCACCCAATGTTACTAAAAATACTTTATTGGCCTTTGCGGTAGGCTTTTTACTTGCGCTTATATACGTGTTTGTAAGAGAGGCGCTGGATATTAAAATCAAGTACAATCAGGATATGCTTGAAATCGAAAATATCCCTATTCTTGCGGCAATTCCTGATTTCAGTATGTCCTCAATAAAGTACGGAGAAACCGTCACCAATACAGATACAAACGAAAGCGAGGGCAAATAATATGGCTAAAAAACTTAACGAAGAAAGAAGCCGTGCGCTTAACTTTCAGGTAGAGGAATCCTACAAAAAAGCAAGGACAAATCTTGTATATTCACTTATTAAAAAAGGATGCAAGAAAATTCTTTTTACAAGTCCGTTAAAGGGCGAGGGAAAAACTACCACAACCGTAAATGTTTCAAGGGCACTTGCTCAACAGGTTAATACCAAGGTTGTTATAGTTGACTGCGATTTAAGACGTCCCAGCGTTCACACTCATTTCAACGTTAATCCCCAACTTGGTTTGGCGCAATTTCTAAATGACGAATGCAGTGTTGAGGATATTATTGCCCACACTGACATTGACAGTTTGGATATTATCTCCTACGGCGTAATTCCCCCAAACCCCTCGGAACTTCTGTCAAGCGAAGGTATGACGGAACTTATTAAACAACTTGAGAAAATTTACGATTATATTATTTTTGATACACCGCCTGTGAACGTGGTAGTAGATGTTCTGCCGATTGCAAAACTAACAGACGGAGTTGTGCTTGTAGTTACACACAATAAATCTACAACGCCTGAATTCAACAAGGCTGTCAGCCTTTTGAAAAGAAACGAAAGTAAAATTCTCGGTATCATCGTTAATAAAATAGAATCTGTGGACACCTCAAAGGGTTCGTATTACAAAGGCTATTAAGTTAGATAAAACAAAAATCAGTAAGGAGGTATAAATCGGAATGTATAAAAAAAGTTCCCAAAGTTGGATAAAACATATGGATTTTCTTTTGATAGATTTATTATGTTTGCACCTATCCTTCTGGGCTTCAATTATTATTGCAAAGTTGGTTAATCTTGATTTTTCGGAAAAATTGTTTATACATATCTCCGTTTTTATTACCCTTATTGATATATTAGTCCACGTGTTCTCGGAAACTTTAAAACACGTTTTGCGCAGGGGATTTTACAAAGAACTTGCCATAACGATAAAGCACGTGTGTCTTGTAGAATTGATAGTTGTTTTCTATGCCTTTACCGTACTTGACAACACCAATTTTTCAAAGATAACATTACTCCTTATGGGTGGTTTTTACCTTATATTTAGTTACGTTACCAGAGTGTTGTGGAAAAAAGTAGTAAGAAAAGGCTTTTTCAAGAAAAACAAACGATCACTGCTTATTATAACAACAGAAAAAAAGAGTTCTTCCATTGTAAAAAATATTGAAAAATACAATTTTAACTCTTTCCGCCTTTCCGGAATTGCGGTAATAGACAAGGATTTGGCAGGAAAGAAAATAAGAGGAGTTAAGGTAGTTGCAAATATCGGTAATGTTGTAAACTACGTTTGCCGTCAATGGGTTGACGAAGTATTCATTGATATTCCTCAGGACTACGATAAATTAGACAGCCTTGTAGATAAATTTGTAGAGATGGGCGTGGTAGTTCACACAAACATCGACTCCCAGCATCACAAAACAGGACGAAATCAAATTGTAGAAAAATTCGGTAAGTACAACGTGCTGACTACAAGCATAAATTTTGCAACTCCCGGTCAACTGTTTTTAAAACGTCTTATTGATATTATGGGCGGTTTATTCGGTTGTCTTGCTACGTTGGTTCTGTGCTTAATACTGGGGCCTATTATTTACATAAAATCCCCGGGTCCTATATTCTTCAAGCAGGAGAGAATCGGCAAAAACGGTAAAAAGTTCAAAATGTATAAGTTTCGAAGTATGTATATGGACGCCGAAACACGCAAGCAGGAACTAATGGAGGACAATATTATGTCCGACGGAATGATGTTCAAGGCAGAATGGGACCCTCGTATTATCGGAAGTAAAATACTGCCTGACGGCACTAAAAAGAAAGGTATCGGCAACTTTATCCGTGACTGGTCTTTGGATGAGTTTCCACAGTTTATCAACGTATTAAAGGGTGAAATGAGCCTTGTAGGAACTCGCCCACCTACAGTTGACGAATGGGAAAAATACGAACTTCACCACAGGGCAAGACTTGCTACAAAACCCGGAGTTACGGGAATGTGGCAGGTCAGCGGAAGAAGTAAAATTACCAACTTTGAGGAAGTCGTAAAACTTGACACAGATTATATTAACCAATGGTCTATCGGTCTTGATATAAAAATACTGTTTAAAACAATAGCGGTAGTATTTAAAAAAGAAGGCTCAATGTAAAAGGAGGTTTTTATGAAAGGTATAATTTTAGCAGGGGGAAGCGGCACTCGTCTCTATCCTCTCACAAAGGTGACAAGTAAACAGTTATTGCCTGTTTACGACAAGCCTATGATTTACTATCCTATGTCTGTACTTATGAACGCAGGTATCCGTGATATTCTAATCATCTCCACCCCACAGGACACTCCCCGATTTGAAACGCTTTTAGGTGATGGTCATCAATTCGGAGTAAACCTTTCATATAAAGTACAGCCATCCCCTGACGGACTTGCTCAGGCGTTTATTATCGGTGCGGATTTTATCGGTGAGGACAGCGTTGCTATGGTGCTGGGCGATAATATCTTTGCAGGTCACGGACTAAAGAAAAGACTGAAAGAGGCTGTCGAAAATGCCGAAAGCGGCAAAGGCGCTACGGTATTCGGCTATTATGTTGACGACCCTGAGCGTTTCGGCATTGTTGAATTTGACAAAAACGGCAAGGCGATTTCCATTGAGGAAAAGCCGAAAAATCCAAAGTCAAACTACTGCGTAACCGGTCTTTATTTCTACGACAACAAAGTTGTGGAATATGCAAAGAATCTAAAGCCATCTCCTCGCGGTGAACTTGAAATTACCGACCTTAATAAACTTTATCTACAGGAAGGTCAACTTAATGTCGAACTTTTAGGACAGGGCTTTACATGGCTTGACACAGGCACTCACGAAAGTTTAGTAGAGGCTACAAACTTTGTATATACCGTTGAAACTCATCAGCACAGGAAAATTGCCTGTCTTGAGGAAATCGCCTATCTTAACGGCTGGATTACCAAGGAGGATGTGCTGACTGTATATGAAGAAGTAAAGAAAAATCAGTACGGACAATATTTGATGGATGTCCTGAATGGAAAATACATAGACTAAGGAGAACAGTATTATGACAATTATCGTAACAGGCGGAGCAGGTTTTATCGGCTCAAACTTTGTGTTCCATATGCTAAAAAAATATCCGGACTACAGAATTATCTGTCTTGACTGCTTAACCTATGCAGGTAATCTATCTACTTTAGAGCCTGTAATGGACAACCCAAACTTCCGTTTTGTTAAGGAAAGCATCACAGACAGAGATGCTGTATATAAACTCTTTGAGGAAGAAAAGCCGGATATGGTTGTAAACTTTGCGGCTGAAAGCCACGTTGACCGTTCCATTGAAAATCCGGAGATTTTCCTTGATACAAATATCAAAGGCACCGCTGTTTTAATGGACGCTTGCAGAAAATACGGTATCACACGTTATCATCAGGTTTCCACCGATGAGGTTTACGGAGATTTACCACTTGACAGACCGGATCTATTCTTCACCGAGGAAACTCCAATACACACTTCAAGTCCATACAGTTCCTCAAAAGCAGGTGCTGATTTGCTTGTACTTGCATACCACAGAACATACGGACTTCCTGTTACAATCAGCCGTTGCTCAAACAACTACGGCCCTTACCACTTCCCTGAAAAGTTAATCCCATTAATGATTGCAAATGCTTTAAACGACAAGCCGTTACCTGTATATGGCAAGGGTGAGAATGTTCGTGACTGGCTCTATGTTGAGGATCATTGCAAGGCTATCGATTTGATTATCCACAAAGGTAAAGTGGGCGAAGTTTACAACGTTGGCGGTCACAACGAAATGGCTAACATTGATATTGTTAAGATTATCTGCAAAGCACTTGGAAAACCTGAAAGCCTTATCACATACGTTACCGACAGAAAAGGCCACGATATGCGTTATGCTATCGACCCTACAAAAATCCACAATGAGTTAGGCTGGTTGCCTGAAACAAAATTTGAGGACGGTATTCAAAAGACAATTCAGTGGTATCTTGATAATAAAGAATGGTGGGAAACTATCATCAGCGGTGAGTATCAGAATTACTACGAAAAAATGTATAAGGACAGATAATATGAAAGTTTTAGTTACAGGCGTAGGCGGACAATTAGGCTATGATGTAATGATTGAACTTAATAAAAGAAATCACGAAGGTATAGGCTCTGATATTTTAGAGTCTGTACCTCTTGATATGTCATACACAAAGTTGGATATTACCGATGAAACCGCCGTGCTGAATACGATTAAAAATATCAGACCTGACGCTGTAATTCATTGTGCCGCTTGGACTGCTGTTGACAATGCAGAGGACGAGGAAAACAAGGCAAAGGTAGAGGCTGTCAATGTTGACGGCACAAGAAATATTGCAAAGGCTTGTAAAGAAACTGACTGCAAAATGATTTACATCAGCACAGACTACGTATTTGACGGACAGGGTACTACTCCTTGGACAGCGGATTGCAAGGACTACGCACCCCTGAATGTTTACGGTGAAAGCAAGTTGCAGGGTGAACTCAATGTCAGCGAAATTCTCGACAAGTACTTTATTGTGCGTATAGCATGGGTGTTCGGAGTTAACGGAAACAACTTTATCAAAACTATGCTTAACGTGGGCAAAAAGTTTGACACCTTAAAGGTTGTTAATGACCAAATCGGTACGCCAACCTACACTTATGACCTTGCAAGGCTTCTTGTAGATATGGCGGAAACTGAAAAATACGGATATTACCACGCAACAAACGAGGGCGGATATATAAGTTGGTATGACTTTGCGGTAGAAATATTTAAACAGGCAGGTTACACAACAAATGTATTACCTGTTACCACAGAGGAATATGGAATTTCAAAGGCAAAGCGTCCTTTCAATTCAAGGCTTGATAAAAGCAAACTTGCGGAAAATGGGTTTACCCCACTTCCAACCTGGCAGGACGCACTGAAAAGATATTTAAAAGAGATAGATTATTAAGAGGTAAAACTATGGGAAAGATTACTGTTGAAAAAAACGTAGGCGGAATAGAGGGTCTTTGCATTATTACTCCGTCGGTATTCGGCGACAATCGCGGATATTTTATGGAAACCTACAACGAAAACGATATGAAAGAGGCAGGAATTAACATCACCTTTGTGCAGGATAATCAGAGTATGAGTACAAAGGGCGTACTTCGTGGACTTCACTTTCAAAAGGAATTTCCTCAGACTAAGCTTGTCCGTGCAATCAAAGGCTCTGTTTTTGACGTAGCGGTTGATTTAAGGGCAGATTCCAAAACCTACGGAAAATGGTACGGAGTTGAATTAACCGAGGAAAACAAAAAACAGTTTTTAATTCCAAAGGGCTTTGCTCACGGATTTTTAGTGCTGTCCGACACAGCGGAATTTTGCTATAAATGCGACGACTTCTATCACCCAAACGACGAGGGCGGTCTTGCTTGGAACGACCCTGAAATCGGCATAGAGTGGCCTCAGACAGTAGGCGATTATCAGGGCAACTGTCAGGTAGGAAACTACCGCTTAACAGACGGCACACCTTTAAATTTATCTGAAAAAGACCAAAAATGGCTTGGAATTAAAGATACTTTCAAATTCTGATAGGAGAATGTAAATGCAATCTGCTACCAATACACAGCACGTATTTCTTGTAGGTGCAAAATCTTTAGGGGCTTACGGGGGATACGAAACCTTTATAAACAAGTTAACCGAATATCATCAAAGTGACAACAGTCTGAAGTATCACGTTGCCTGCAAGGCAAACGGCGAAGGCTGTATGGATCCATATACAACAGAGGGTGCAACTATAATAAACGATAACGAATTTACATATCACAACGCCCACTGTTTCAGAATCCATATTCCCCAAAAGTTAGGCCCTGCACAGGCGATTTACTATGACGTAAAGGCGCTGAAAGAATGTTGCAAATATATTGAAAAGAACAATATTAAGCAGCCTATCGTTTATATAATGGCTTGTCGAATCGGACCTTTTATGAAGAAGTATTATAAAAGGATACATAAATTAGGGGGCAAGGTTTACCTTAACCCTGACGGCCACGAGTGGATGAGGGCAAAGTGGAGCGCACCTATCAGGAAATATTGGAAAATTTCCGAACAGATGATGGTTAAGTGGTCTGACCTTTCAATTTGCGACTCGGTAAATATTGAAAAATATATTCACAAATGCTACGACGGCAAGGGCATAAAGGGAGCAAATCCAAATACCACCTTTATTGCCTACGGTGCGGAAACAAAGAAAAGCACCCTTGCAGATAATGACGAAAAATTGCAGAATTGGTATAAGGAAAAAGGTCTGTCAAAGAAAAACTACTACCTTGTTGTAGGCAGATTTGTGCCTGAAAACAATTACGAAACTATGATTCGTGAATATATGAAAAGCAACAGCAAGAAAGATTTTGCAATTATCACCAACGTAAACGATAAATTCCTTAATGAACTTGAACAAAGACTGCACTTTAAAAGTGACAGCAGAATCAAGTTTGTAGGCACAGTTTACGACCAAGAATTACTTTGGAAAATCAGAGAAAATGCCTACGGCTACTTCCACGGCCATGAAGTCGGAGGCACAAATCCAAGTCTGTTAGAGGCTTTAGGCTCAACGGAACTTAACCTGCTGTTGGACGTTGGCTTTAACCGAGAAGTAGCAGAGGATAACGCAATCTACTGGACAAAGGAAGAGGGCAATTTAGCAGAACTTATTGACAAGGCTGACGGATTTTCTCCTGAAACCTGTGCCGAATACGGCAAAAAAGCAAAACAAAGAATTGCTGACGCCTACAGTTGGCGGTATATTTGCGATAGATATAAAAATACTTTTATAAAGGGATAACAATGAAAAGGTTTTACTTAGAAGATAGTACAGAATCCTACGAGGATAAATTTTTCGATAATTTAGTAATGCGTGAAACACCCTTGGGGTTTGTTTCTGTAAAAAACGCCATTGTTTTACCCCACAGAAAAGATTATTCAAATACGGTTTGGGGCAAAGGCGGAGTTATTGACCAATCCGGTGAATATGTGAAAGAATCCTTTTATAAAAATGGTTGGGTCACATTCGGAGGATATTATGACTACGACGGAAAAGTCAATGTAATTAACGGCTCGGCTATTTATTTAGGCTACTTCTTTAAACATTGGGGGCATTTTTTAAAAGATATTATTAACAGGATGTGGATAATATTAGAGCATTACCACAATGAATATGTAGTTTATCTCGGCGATGATGATATCAGCGGAAACTATCTTGAATTTATGAAAATGCTTGGAGTTCCTGAGGACAAACTAATAAGAATAGATAAGGCAACAAAATTCAGTGAAATAATAATTCCGGAATTATCCTACGTTTTAACAGAATATTATACAAAAGAATATTTAGACATCTTTAACAGAGTTCGTGAAAACTGTCTTTCTGTATATTCTCAAAATCAAAGTGATTATATGGAAAATCAGTATAAAAATAAAAAAATCTATTTTTCCAGAGTAGCGTTTTCACGAGGAAAACGTGCCAAAGAGTTCGGCGAGGAATTCATAGAAAAAACATTTGAACTTAACGGTTATAAAATTCTCAGGCCTGAAACATTAAGTTTATGTGAACAGATCTATATTTGGAATAATGCAGAAACTATAGCCTGTATAAACGGAACAATACCTATGAATCTGCTTTTTAGTAACGGACAGGTGAAAGTAACTGTTCTTAATAAGACGTGTAATAAGCATTTGAATTTGTTGTTAATTGAAAAAATAAAAAATATATTTGTAACATATGTGGATATATACGATACCAAGCACACAAGCAAAAAAGTTTCTCTTGGAGCAGGCCCGTTTCTAATGAGAATTACAAATAGTTTTACTGATTTTTGTAAGGATTCCGGATATAAATTATCCAATGAAAATAAAGGAAAACTATTTTTAAATTTATTAAAATTTAAACTAATCCAAATTAAAAGATTAATTAAATAATCATGTAATTAAAGAATACATATTGGGGTAAGAATTGTAAGCAGTATATTTGTGACAAATACAAAAGAGCATTTACAAAATAGAAATAAAACTTCCCTAAAAAATACAAAGCAAATTGAGGAATGGTTTAATGAACGATATTGACTTAAAGCATATTCAACAATGTGAGTTGATGATTGCAAAGGAATTAAAAAGAATATGTGAAAAGCACGATATAAACTACATTATGGGTTACGGTACTTTACTTGGCGCTATACGCCACAAGGGATTTATTCCCTGGGATGACGATATGGATTTTGCTTTTTTAAGAGAAGAATATGACAAGCTTATTGAGGTTTGCAAAACCGACCTTGACGACAAATTCTTCCTTCAAACCTGGGATACCGATCCGGAATATCCCCACCCCTACGGCAAGATTTTGTTAAAAGATACATATGTTGAGGAATATTTCTCACAAAACACAAAATCTAAAAAAGGTTTATTCATTGACTTATTTCCACTGGACTTAATTTCAGATGATACAGACAAACAAAAGAAGTACATTAAAAGCGACTTTTTCTTTCGCCGGTCCTTGTGGATGAAAAAAGGTCACGGAAAACTTATACTGAAACAAAACTTAAAGCAAAAACTAAAATATATTTTCTCAAGATGCTTGTTTGCGTTTTTTCCATACAACTATTTAAAGTCCAAATACAAGAAAACTCAGATTGAATATAACAATGAAAACAACTGTATTCTATATGATTTTACGGTAAAATCAAAAAAGTTCTACAGCCGAGTAATGCTTGACGATGTTTCCTACTATGATTTTGAGGACACGCAGTTTCCCGGCCCACGAAAATATGACGAATATTTATCAAGGCTCTACGGCAACTATATGGAACTTCCCCCTGTGGAGGAACGCGGAAAACAGCACACTTTGATAAACTACGATTTTGGAAAATACTAAACAAATTTGAGGATTGATTCTATGCACCCCTTAATCAGCGTAATTGTTCCTGTATATAATGTTGAAAAATATCTGGGCAGATGTTTAGACAGTATAATCGCACAAAGTTATAAAAACCTTGAGATTATACTTGTTGACGACGGCGCAAAGGATAACAGCGGAAAAATCTGTGATGAATATGCACAGAAAGACAGCCGAATTAAAGTTTTACACACCCAGAACGGTGGTCTGTCCGCTGCACGAAACAAAGGGCTGGATATTATAACCGGCGACTATGTAGCCTTTGTGGACAGCGACGATTATATCGCCCACAATATGATAGAAAAACTTTTTGATACTATTATTTCTAATAATGCCGACATTTCTATATGTGACCCTATACACGTTTTTGATGACCAAAAGGCAGAATTTGATACCGCAGACAGGGAAAGTGTTATATACAGTCCCATTGAGGCAATTAAGGAAATGTGGTACCAGACTTCTTTCCTGCCCTCTGCTTGGGCTAAACTTTTTAAAGCAGATATTTTTAAAGATATAAGATACACCGAAGGCATTATATTTGAGGATATCGACATAATGCACGAGGTTTTTATAAAGGCAAATAAAATAGCCCATTTGCCACAGGGCTTGTATGCCTATATCCACAGGGAAAACAGCATTACAACCCAAGAATTTTCCGAAAAGGATTTTTACATACTTGATATTTGCAATAAGATAATGGAATTTGCCCAAAAGCAGGGACAAGGCTTGGAAAAACCTGCCCTTGCCTATGGTGTTACAGGCAATATGAGAGTGTATTTATCTACACCGAGAGAAGAAAAGTATGGGGATATTATTTCCAAAGCCGAAAAGTACATAACCAAAAACGGAAAAGTTGTTTTAAAGGACAACCGCCTCCGTAAAAAGGCAAAGTTAGGACTAAGACTGTACTACTTTAACAAACCCTTATTCAGATTTGTTCATTCAAAAATTAACAGATGGAAGTGACATAATGAATATTTCTCTTTCAGTTATCATTCCCGTATATAACGGCAGTAAATATTTGGAAAAGGCTGTAAATTCAGTTACAGAATGTAATGACAAGGATTTTGAAATTATATTGATTGATGACGGAAGTACTGACGATACACCTGCACTTTGCGATAAACTTCAGGAAAATGACAGCAGAATACATACTTTCCACATTGAAAATCTCGGTGTATCCAATGCACGAAACTTTGGTATTGAAAAGGCAAAGGGCGAGTTTCTCACATTTTTAGACGCAGACGATGAGTTCTTTCAGGGTGCTTTTGAAAAAGCAAAGGCAGACCTTGTAAATCAGGAAAATGATTTTATCATTTATCCTTATTCAATTACTGACGAAAATGGTAACGAAAAAACCACAGTAGAACTTTTCAGCACAGAAAACCCCACTAAAAAAGAAATGTTTATGCACTTTATCAACTCAAGCAAAATGAATTTCTGCTGGGGCAAAATATACCGCACCGAATTTGTAAAGAAAAATTCAGTTAAATTTGATACTGCTTTTGATGTGGGAGAAGATATTGATTTTCAATTATCTCTTTTCAAATATGAGCCAAGGGTCGAGTATTGCTTTACAAAACTTATAAAATATCGCCAGATTTCCTCCAGCGTAATGCATCAGTACGATTTTACAAGGTTTGACAACCTGAAGGAATGTTACATTATGCGTAAGGATTTAGCCTCACAGATTGACTTTACCAAACAAGATGAAGAGGATATGTACTGCGACTTAGGTAGGCGTTTGCTTTCATACACAAAAAACGTAAGCAAATTAAAACCCAAAAAAACGGTAATATCAAAGTTAAAGGAAAGTCTTGAAATACCTGAAAACAGAGATATTCTCAACAACCTGCCGCTGCACAGAATGGACATGGTAAGAAAGATTATAGGTAAGTTACTGCAAAAAGGACATTACGGATTGGTAGTAAGGATTTTAAGTTTTATTTAATATCGCAAGGAAAGACGTTTATGGAAAATTCAGAAAAAAAGATACTTATCGTCACCGCCTTAACAGGCTTTATCAGAGCATTTATTCTTGATGATATAAAAATTTTGCAGTCTATGGGATATACCGTTGACTGTGCCGCTAATGGTGAACTTGACGACAGAACAATAGAGGATAACAGAGAATTTTTCAAAAATATCGGCGTAAACTTTTTTCATATTCCCTTTTCTTCCAACAACCCTTTTTCAAAAAGCACATTGAAATCCTACAAGGCTTTCAGAAAAATTATTAAAAACACCCATTATGACGCAGTACATATTCACACGCCTATTCCCGGAGTAGTGTGCCGTACTGCACTTATGTTCAAAAGAAAACAAACTAAAATTATATACACAACTCACGGCTTTTACTTTCACAAATACAGCAGTAAAAAAACATGGCTTGTTTTCCACACTATAGAAAAGGTTATGTCACGTTTTACCCACTGCATTATCACCATAAACAACGAGGACTTCAACAACGCCAAAAAAATGCATTGTAAAAATGTTTACCATATTAACGGCGTAGGTGTAGAAACCTCAAAATACGAAAACATTGAAATTGACCGCAGGGAATACCGCAGAAAATTAGGCATACAAGACAATGAAATTGCACTGCTGTCTGTAGGTGAACTGTCAGACAGAAAAAATCACAAAATAGTTATTGAGGCTATGAACAAATTAAAAGACCTGCCTTTGGTATATCTTATATGCGGAAGAATCAACAAAAACAGCGGTACATACACAGAGCTAAAGCAACTCTCGGATAATTTAGGTGTTCGTGTAATATTCTTGGACTACAGACGTGATATTCCGGAAATTTCAAAATCCTGTGATATTGGTGCTCTCCCCTCTACAAGAGAAGGATTGGGACTTGCAGGTATCGAAATGTTAGCCGCAGGGCTTCCTTTGGTTGCCTCAAATGTTCACGGAATTGTGGACTTTGCAGTTGACGGACAAACAGCATATACCGCTAACCCCTACAGCGAAGATGAATTTGCACAGGCTATTAAAAAATTATCGGACAAAGACTTGAGAGAAAAAATGAGAGATAACTGTATCAGCAAGGCTAAAGAATTTGATATGGCAATATCCCATAAGCAAAGAAAAGAAATCTACGAAAATATTTTATAAACCGCAAAAACAAAAACAGAGGTGAGAATATGAATAAAATATCAATCAGGAAAACTATTCCGATTTCATATATTTTGATTTTGCCTCTGTGCATTATTATTCCTAACACCGTTACTATTCTTATGGGGTTATATGCACCTTTAAGGTGGTTTATACCTTTTTATATATTATTCATTTTTATAATAAGAGCCGCCAAAAACAAAAAAGTAAATCTAACCTACACCCCTGAAGTAGGTTTGTGGGCATTTTGTCTGTTATTTTTATGGGCAGGTGTACTTTACAGCGTAGATAAAAACGCAACTATGGATTATTGCATTACCTTATCCATATATTCTATTTTCCTTGTTGCAAGGTTAAGGGTCGATTTTTATTCTTTGCTTTACAAATGCTTGTACGCTATACTGTTTGTGCTGATGATTTCAATATATATAAACGGATTTGTCCCCAACCTTATGACAGGACCCTTGTCTTTCCTTGTGGCAAGTGGCGGTAAAGAGGCTCTTGCTTTGGAAGTATCCTCAGGAATATACTCCGGCTTGTTTGCAGACAGAGCATCCGCTGCCTTTGGTATGAATTTAGGATTTATCATCAGCCTGAGTTCTTTTCTTAACAACTATAAAAAGAAACACTTATTTGCATCAATCTTGTTCTTTGCGGCTATCTTTTTCACAGGAAAAAGAACATTGGCTATTATCCCTGTTATTTTGGTTTTTCTTGCCCTTATTTTCATAAGTAAAGGTAATTTAAGAAAAATCTACATATTCATTACCGCAATTCTGACCTCATTTATTGGAATAATTTTGATTGCATTTCCGCAAATTTTAATGTCTTTGGACCGCACAGGTACAGGCGACCTTACCACAGGCAGAGATACTATCCTCTGGCCTGTTGCCTTCGATATGTTTAATTCACATAAACTGTTGGGTACAGGCATTAACACCTTTAACAGCGTTATTCAGTCACAAAACCCAAACAATCTGACTTTATCAAACTGGGGTTTCCACGCACACAATATATACATACAGTTTTTAGGCGAGGTTGGAATTATCGGCACATTATTGCTTTGCACAGCGATAATATATTTCCTTGTTAAAACTGTTAAAACCATACACAAAGCACAGAACAGTAAATATAAAACACTTGCAACTATTTCATTGTTAATCCAATTTCTGTGGATTATATACGGACTTACAGGAAACACCTTCTATTATTCATCACAATTTCTGTGCTATATAGTAGCATTAAGCACTATGGAGGCGGTAATATATGAAGAAAAAAAGCGTGGCAATATTAACCTTTCACAGGGCGGTTAATTACGGTGCTGTTTTACAGGCATACGGACTGCAAACCGCACTGAACAACTTAGGCTTTAAGGCGGATATTCTCGACTACAGAAATGACGGAGTGGAGAATTACTACTATAAAACATTTAAAGGTAAAAATCTAAAGGGCGCCGTAAAATCAATAGTAACACATAAAACTCAAAAAGAACGGAACAAAAAATTTATAGAATTTTCAAAGCAGTATTTAAACTACAGCGAAAAAACATATAACAGAAAAACAGTTATCCACTCAAAGGATTTATACGATTACTTTATTGTAGGCAGTGACCAAATGTGGAACCTGCCTGCAATTCACTATGATAAAACCTACTTCCTTGATTTTGTAACGGACAACTCCAAGAAAAAGTCCTACGCAATAAGTATGGGAAAAATCAGCGATTGTGAGAAGGATTACGGCGATTACTACCCATTAATCAATGACTTTGACAACATCTCCCTGCGTGAAAATGCAGGTAAAAATTTCCTTGAAAAGAACGTCAGCAAGGATATTACCATTGATTTAGACCCAAGTTTTCTTTTGGAAAGTTCACAATGGCGAGAAATTTCCAAAAGTCCCCAAATAGATAATTACGCATTAATATATTCCGTAAATCTCACCGCCAATGTAATCGAAACAGGCAGAAAATACGCAAAGGAAAACGGATTGAAACTTGTTTTTGTAACACTTCGAAATAAGGAAATCCCTTTACAGGACAACGAAATTAATCTTTCCTGCTGTAGTCCGACGGAATTTTTAGGGCTTATTGATAATGCAAAATGTGTTATTACAAACTCTTTCCACGGAACAGCCTTTTCTGTTGTTTTAGGCACAAACTTCTGGACTGTTAAAAATTCCGCACAGGGTCTTGATAACAGCCGAATGGAAACTTTGCTCAATACATTTAATTTGTCGGACAGGCATATTTCCGCTCCTGACGAGGCTACGGATATTTTAACGGACTTCTCAAAAGCAGAGGAAATTTTATCAGAACTCCGTAATAAAAGCATTTCAAATTTAATCGATAGTTTAAATAAGTAATCATAGAAAGTGATAAAATGCAATTAGTAAAAAAGGCAATTACAAAATTCAACAATTCCAATATGCTGAAAAATGTCACCAAAATTTCTTCAGGTACAATTTTAGGGCAGTTAATTTCACTTGTTACCCTGCCGATTTTTACCAGATTATACGGCGCTACAGTAATCGGCTACTGGGCGTTGTTTACCTCGGTGGCTGCTATTGTCAACAGTTTTTCCGATTTAGGTATGTCAAACGCAATTATGATTGAAGAGGATGAAAACCAAAGGAAAAGACTGTTTTCGGTTATTACTACCTTGGGCATAGTGTTCAGTGTAGTTGTAGGTGCAGGATACTTTGTTTACTATACCCTTTGCCCTAACGACACTGGTATTCACCCGCTGTTTTACGCAGTTGTTTTGGCTGTTTTGATTTTCACACAGCAACAGATTCAACTGAGTTACAGTTGGCTCAACAAGAAAAAACAATACAATATACTGATGAAAAATCCTGTAGTAAACCAGTTGACTATTGCAATTATCGCTATTCCTTTGGGACTGATGGGCAAGTATTTAAACATCGGTATTTTTATTACATACGGTTATTATATAGGTCTTATTTTAGGTCAGTTTTTAACTCTTGTGCATATGCGCAGGTTTATTCCTGCCATACTGCCTGACTTTAACATTAATAACCATATTGCAAATATAAAAAAATACCGAGAGTTTGTTCAGTACCAAACTCCCACAAACTTTTTGGCACAGATTAAATCTCAGGCTCCCGTGCTGTTAATCAAAATGTTCTTCGGCCCTACAATTTTAGGTTATTACAGCGTAACCCAAAGAATTTTAGGTATCCCAATTAACCTGTTAGCCAACGCTATCGGCAAGGTCTATTATCAGTCTGTAGTTGAGGTTTCCAACCGTGGGGAATCTGTAGGACAGTTTACATTTAAAAATATGGAAAGAGCAATGAAAATCGCCCTTGTGCCAATGGTTCTGATTATGGGCTTTGGCGATATTGCTTCCGTATTTTTCCTTGGTGCCGATTATTCGGTAGCAGGTAACCTTATCAGAATCATATCTTTGATGACATTCTTTACCTTCCTGATGATTGCAACCCAAGGTATTGCCATTGTAATTCACAAGCAAAAATATATGCTTATATCTGCTGTGGTGCAAATTATCGGCTACGTTGCAGGACTTTCAATAGGCAAATATGTATTTGATAATATTTATATTGCTTGTTTCCTTATGGTTTTGACCTTCTGTATTGCGCAAATCGTTTATTTCTGTGCAATTTTCAAAGTGACAGGAATAACCCCTTGGCGTTATCTGAAAGGAGTTTTACTGTCCCTTGGTGTAATGGCTGTAGGCACTGCCGTTATCCGAATTTTACTGTTGTTGATTTTTAATGTGCCTATTATATAATTTTGGCATAGGATTCATATAGAATAAACTGTTAATTGCGAGAGGAATTATGGTAACTAAATTAAAATCTATTATAAGAAAAATCGGCATAGGCGCCTTTGTTCAAAATATTGTAAGAAAATTTTTGCTTCTGTTTCATATGAATAATAACTACATTCTGTTCACAAGCAAAAAGGCGGAAAAAAACAAGGTTAATATTAACTACTGCCACGATTTTAAAAACGTGGGAGATAATATTTCCCCTGTTTTGGTAAAATATGCCGCTGAGTACAATAATATCGATATAAACAAAACCGTTTCTAAAACAAAACACCTGTTTGCCGTTGGCTCAATAATTACCGCCGGCGCACAGGACTGCACAGTATGGGGCAGTGGATTGCTTAACACTTCAATCCTGAACAGATTGGATAAAAGAGAAATTGATTTCAGAGCAGTAAGAGGACCTGTCAGCAGAGCAATATTAATGGACAGAGGTTTTCAAGTGCCTGATATTTACGGCGACCCTGCATTGTTGACACCAAAGTTCTACAACCCACAGGTAGAAAAGAAATACCGGGTAAGTCTGATTACCCATATGAACGAAACTAAAAACAGCCTGCCTGACAAGATTCATCAAATCAATATTGTTACAGACGATTACAAGGAATTTGTCAGGGAAATTAAAAGTTCCGAATTAGTTATTTCTTCAAGTTTGCACGGAATTATTTTTGCAGAGGCATATGGAGTTCCTGCAATTCTGTTAAAACCGAAAACAGATATGCTGAAATATTTTGATTACTATTTCAGCACAAACAGAATGAGTTTTCCTATTGCAAACAGCATTGAGGAAGCCTTGACTGTAAAACCGCTTGACATACCGGATTTATCACAAATGCAAGAAAAACTTTTAGATGCCTTTCCTGTGGATTTATGGGAATGATAAATTTTATAAAAATTTGAGGATAATCGTATGAATAAAATACCCACATTATATGAAAATAAAGAAAACTGTTGCGGATGCTCCGCCTGTTACGCTGTCTGTCCTGTAAAGGCGATTACCATGACAGCAGATACCGAGGGCTTTTTGTATCCTGCAATAGACGAAAGTAAATGTATCGGCTGTCATAAATGTTTGCAAGTCTGTTCCTTTAAGGCAGACCAAATAAAAAAAGGATTTCTACAATAAAAGGAATATGAAAATGGAACAAGGATTTAAAACTTTGGCATATGCTGTTAAGCACAAGGATTTTGAAACAAGAATGGCGTCACGTTCAGGGGGTATTTTTACCGCCCTGTCCGACTGTGTTCTGGAAAAGCAGGGAGTAGTTTACGGCTGTGTATTAACGGAAGATTTCAACGCAGTACATATAAGAGCAGAAAAAGCAACAGAACGCAACAAAATGAGAGGGTCAAAATATATCCAAAGTGATATGGGAGATATGTTTAACTCTGTTAAAAATGATTTGGAGAACGATAGGCTTGTGCTGTTTTCAGGCACTTCCTGTCAGGTTGCAGGATTGAAAGGCTTTTTGCAAAAGCCATATGAAAATTTACTTTGTATAGATATCCTATGTCATGGTGTTCCAAGTCCAAGGGTGTGGCAGGACTATATAAAATTCCAAGAAAAAAGAGCCGATGGAAAATGCACAAAGGTGGATTTTCGCAACAAAAGGGATTTCGGATGGCTTAACCACATTGAAACTTTGTACTTCGATAACGGCAAAAGGATTGACAGCGAGATATTCAAAACACTTTTCTTCAATCACTCTATACTCCGTCCCTGCTGTTATAAATGCCCCTACAAATCTACCGAGCATCCCTCGGATATTACCATAGCCGACTATTGGGGCATTGATAAGGCTGTTCCCAACTTCAACGACAACAAGGGTGTTTCTTTGGTTTTGATAAACAGTAAATTAGGCTTTGAGTTTTTTGAAAAAGTAAAGGACTTTACAGAATACAGAGAAAGCAGTATTGAAAACAGTATGCAACCTGCACTAATCAAGCCTACCGATAAGCCCAAAAATCGAGAGGAATTTTGGGATAATTACAATAAAAAGTCATTTGAGTATATAGCTAAAAAATACGGCAATTTCTCACTGACTGTCAGGTTAAAAAGAAAAGTTAAAAAGATTATTAAAAAGATTATCAAATAGGAAAACGGCTGATGCAATACGCACCAGCCGTCATTTTTGTCCCATTAAAATTGTTAAACTAAATAAGTGATAGAAAAGTTTAATTCCTCATCCTGTGTACGTGCTGTTGTTGATGATGAAATAAATAACATACCTGAACTGACTGCCATTCTGAACATTTCGCCCTTATTTGTTGCTGAGTATATTCTTAATTGACCTACTTTATTGTTGTAATTAAAAGGCAAACCGTTAAATCCTGCGTAGTTACAACTTCCTGCATTAAACTTTATACTGCAAAACAGGGTTATCACTTCCCCTTGCTTTACATAGTAATAAGTTGCCGAGGATATTACATTTGAATCAATTATTGATTGTGAAGTAATGTTTAATGTTCCTGAACCGCTGACGCTTTGGTTAGCAATAATTTCATCAACTTCCTCTTTGGTGTATAAACCTAAATCCGATAAAGTTTTATTGCCTGTCAATTCCACGTCATTAATTTTAGGTTTATTTTTAAAATCGCTGTAATCATATGATGAGCCGATAAGTTTTAGCTCACCGCTTGTCAAAATTCTGTAGTTAGCTTTAATTTGTCCCTCACCGCTTGAAATAAACAGCCAACCGCTATTGATTTTCTTAATAAAGCCTACATACATACCTACTCCGCCAAAATCAGCGTTACTGCCTCTCAAACCGATAATTCCGGAGTGGAAGTAGTAAATTTTACTTTTATCGATACAATCGGCTAAGTCCGTTCCATAGCCACATTCAACTAATAAATCCACATTTCCTAAATTATCAGGAAAAACACCGTTTACTGAATTTACCTTTTGGCTGATAACGGAAGTAAATTCGCTCCACATATCCTCTGTCAGGTTATAATATCTGTAAAAGATATTGCCATTATCGGTAATAAGTATCTGCGTGTTTTCGTCAGTAGCAAAGAGAATGCCCTTTGTACCCTGGGCAACATTGTTGCAGGAAGCATTAAAGCAGACATTGTATATAGTGTCAGGGTCACAGGCAAATGTAAGTCCACCTGTACCGCCTGCATCATGGTAGATGTTTTCGAAGTTTGCCTTTTTTGCAAGTGAGTTGTAAACTGCACCGCTGGAAATCAACTTGTTGCTGTTCTCTGTAGGCTGGGTATCAAACTCAAAGGTCGCTAAATTATCGTATATTTCCTGACCTTTTCTTACAATCTCGTTTAATTTCTCCTCGTGTTGGAGATATTCCGACACCTTTTTCTCTGCAAAACTGTCGCAAAATTCAATAGAGGACTGGACAAGCATATTTATTGAATTTGTGTGGAACACCTCACCGCTTGAGTTAGAAGCTTTTATCTGCACCTTAACAATGCCGTCCTTGTAAATCTGGTGAGAAGTTATATCCCAAATCAACTTTGTACCGCTGTCACTTTCCGCCTTTTCCAATAAAAAGAAGTTGCAAGTGCCGTCGTCAAACTTAAGATACATTCTGTAAATCAGGCTGATGTCCGTTTCGTTCTCTACTAAAATTTCTTTTCTGACGTTTAAGTTATCTCCTGTGTAGCCGATAAAAATATCATCATCGGTTACCACTAAATTTTTGTTTCTGTCAATTTTAATCAAATTTTCACCTCCTTTACTCTTAGGCAAAAGATAGGTGAAATTGCATAGTTAAAGGCAATTATTTTTAAATTTTCATAAAACTTTATTGTGTTCACATACTAATAAAAAGTATTAGGTGTGATAAAATGATTTTAGTGGGAATAATAGCGTTACTTATTTTTGTTGCTGTTTTACTTTACTGTTGCGTCAGAACAGGAGCAAAGGCGGAAAAAAGGGAGCAAGAACTTTTAAATCAGCGCAAAGAAATCCGCAAACCTTGAAAAATTAAAGTTATCAAGTTATAATATGTGTGGTGATTTTATGGAAAATATATTTGACGCACACGCACATTACGACGATAAATGGTTTGACGAGGACAGGGACAGTATAATCAGCGCCTTGCCTGAAAGCGGAGTTGTGGGAGTGGTAAGTAATGCCACGGATTTAAAAACCGCAGAATTTCTGCAAGGTTACGCAGAAAAATATCCCCACATTTACTTTACCGCAGGGTTTCATCCGGAGTGTTTAGATGATGTGCCAACGGATTATTTGGATAAACTTGAAAGGTTTTTAGAGCATCCAAAATGTGTAGCCTTAGGTGAAATCGGTCTTGACTATCATTGGGACACACCGAGGGATTTGCAGAAAAGGATTTTTGAAGAGCAACTTATCCTCGCAAATAAACTTAACGTGCCGGTAATCATTCACGACAGAGAGGCTCATCAGGACACTATGGACTACCTAAAGAAGTATAAGCCAAAGGGTTTAGTGCATTGTTTCAGCGGAAGTGTAGAGATGCTGAAGGAAGTGCTGAAACTTGGTATGAGCATCAGTTTAGGGGGAGTAGTCACCTTTAAAAACGCACGTCACAGCGTAGAGTGTGCCGAATATGTGCCAATGGACAGACTTATGCTTGAAACCGACGCCCCATATTTAAGCCCTGTACCCTTTAGAGGGCAACGTAACGACAGCAGAAACATTGTCTATGTAGCGGAAAAAATTGGGGAAATTAAGGGTATGACCCCTCAACAGGTGCTTGACATCACAACAGAAAACGCAAGAAAATTTTACGGAATATAACAGAAACTCCACAGCCAACGCTGTGGAGTTTACTTTATAATACGGTCGGGGCAACGTGACGTTGCATCCATTCCGAGCAGACAGCTTTATTTTATCAAAAAACATTTCTGCCCGACCATAATAACAAACCTCCGCCATAGGCGGACTATAGATTCGGTCGGGAATAGAAGTTTATTTACAGATGAATTATTCTACTCGTCATTCATTTTCCATTTTCAATTTTCAATTATCAATTATCCATTAATATATCCCCTATATCCTCGGTTTCCTTTGGAATAGTGTCAGGATTTTCTGCAAGTTCCTTTTGGATAGCGGTTACGTCATGAATGTTTATTACGCCGTCTTTGTTGTAGTCGGCGGTATTTTCGTTGAAGTTCTCTACAGAAAAACCTGCAAGATACTTCTGAATAGCGGTAGCGTCATTAATAGTCAACCCACTGACTGCAAACAGGGAAAAGCAAGTAATAATTGCAATTAATAAAGTTATTAAAAGTTTTTTCATTACTTAAACATCCCTTTCATTTTATCCACCTGCATAGGTGTGTTTGCAGACATAACACCGTTCATAAATATAACAGTATCAATCTTATTTTTCTCACAATACGCCTTTAGATTGCTGTTAAAATACCTGAAGTCAACAACGTGTACTTCCTCGTAGTTGTAGGTGAGGTAAGGAGCAAATGCGTTGCCGAAACTTTCCTTTACAAGAGCAACTTTGCCCTTTGCCTTTGGACTTTCAGATTTTAAAACCTCAAGAGGCTGATCGCCCCACAAAAATACTCCGTAGGTATTTGCACCGCCTATCTCGTTCATATAGTAAACAGTTGAGGGAGTGCCCGGTTTATCAGCGCCGTTGTAATAAATTGTGTTTGAGGTGTTATATGGAAAAGTCCAGAAATAAACGGTATCCGCAGGTAAATCGGCGGAAACGTTGTTTGCAAGTGTTCCGTAAAATCCCTCGATTTTGTTCTTTTCGCAGTCTTTCAGGCTAAGGGCAGGAATACCCAATTTATCGGCAAACGCCTGATATGCATAATAGGAGCCTAAACCTGACCAGTGGTGGTCGGTATTGTAATAAATATATTCGTTACAATGATTTGCAAGATAGTTGTAGCAGTTTACAGGAATTACATTATCCTTCATATTCTTATAGGCTGTGCCGATATTTCTTGACTGTGACAGGGAATTTACAGTGCCGTTCTCAATCAACCTGCTTGGCAGTCCCATTTCTACGTGAGTAGGAATCATCATATCATAGACTGTGAATTTATCTCCTAACTTGTCTGCGCAGTAATTAATCCCCTTTGCGTAATTTTTGGCAAGGGTATCGTTACCGTAGAAAAGTTCAAAAGCCTTGTCGTTCCATATAAAACTGCTGTTGTCAAAGTGACCCTTTGCCTTGTTGTCCTTTGGCTGAGGGGTGACAAAGTAAGTGTTGTCAAGCAAATTTTCCGTGGGCTTTTCGGTAGGTGCTTCTGTAGTGGCGGTAGTAGTTGTTTCCACTTGTGCAGTATCTGTTTTTGGAAACAAACCTTCAAAATATCCCTGCTGATAGCAGAAAAATACTCCACCGCTTAACGCCAAAACAACCGCCGCTATAATAAGGGTAATCAACAACCCTTTACGGCTTTTCTTTCTATCTGTGCCGTCGTTGAAAACGTCATAGTCCTCTGCTTTGCTCAAATCAATTCTCTGTTTAGGTCTGTCCATATTCTCGGAAACCTTTGGAATGGAAAAGGTCTGATAAATATCGTGTTGACGATGATTTTCCCGACTGTTGAAAATTTCGTCATAAACAGTAGTATTCGGTGTAGGACGCTTTTGTGTTTCCCTCTTTTCCTTTGAATTTACAGGCGGAGTAGGAGGATTTTCCTTTCCGTGATTTTTTATTTCATTTTCAAGTTGACGGTAATAATCCTCGTCAAAAAGCCTTGAAAAGTTGTCATCCTGATTGCTCATTTTTTTGCCTTCTTTATGTATATATTGTAACCTCTATTTTAGTACCTATTGTTGCAAAAGTCAACAAAGACGTGTGCAGTTGCACACGTCTTTATTAATTATTTTCATAATGTTTTTTATACTGGGCAGGAGTTAAGCCGTAAACCTTTTTACACATAGTAATAAAGGATTTTACATTTGGAAACCCGTTTTCAAGCGCCGCCTCGGTAACGGAACTGTTCCGTGCAAGCATATCCTTAACTGCGTAATCAAGCCTTATGCCGTTAAGGTAATGAGTAAAACTTGTGCCTGTGATATTCTTAAAATACTTTGAGAAATAAGCAGGTGATAACCCCACAAGGTCTGCCATATCGTTCAGGGTAATTTCATTCTTATAATTTTCCCCTATGTATTCAAGAACACGCTTTGCATAAGTAAAATTGCTTGGAGTTTTTGCAATATAGGTATTTTTCTTATTTACCGCACATTCGCTTAAAAGCACGTGGTAAATCTTTAGAATTTCACAGTACTTCAGCAAATCAACGTATCGGTAATTGCTGTTTTCACAATAATCCACAAGTTTTCCCATGGATTCCTTTATCTTTTTACAGGCGTTAGAATTTGACTCCACATTAAAGGATATGCCGTCAGCCTTGTCGCTGAATTCACGAAGATACTCATAGGACAACTGCACTACTATATATTTGTTGTGCATATTGTCATCATCAATATTTGTAGTATGTATATCCTCGGAATTACAAAAAATCAATCCGTCATCGTCAAGGCTCAACTTTCTGCCGTTGACGGTAACGTCTAAATGACCTGATATCATATAAATGAGTTCAAGTTCTTTGTGCCAATGGAGTTCGGTACGGCAACGCCATCCCGGTTTATCCTGCATCAAAATCTTTGCAGGAATGTTTTTCTCGTAATTTACTTTTTCATATGAATATTTCATTTTAATACCAATAAACTTCTAAATCTTTTGTGTTAAAAATAACATTCATATTGTACCATAATATTTATTTTTTTGCAATAATTTATGAAATATTGTCATAAATTGTCCTAAACTATTGCAGAGTACCGGCGGTTGCAGAAGTGCATACCATATATTTACCATCATAAAAAGACAGCGGAACGCTTTGTTCATCAACAACCTGACTAATCCAAGTTTGCTGAGTAGAGTCATAGGTTTGGAACTGCACCTTTATAACGTCTGTATATGTGGGGTTTTCTATAACTGTTTTATACACATAACGACCCTCTGAATAAAGTGTGTCGGTTTTTGTAAACCAATATGGGTGATAAGTGTTAGCACTGTCCTTAACATTCAGTTTAAAGGTATTTGACGACGCCTGTGAATCTGCGTCAGGCACCATATATACAGTATAACTTACCTGTGTAGTCGGAGTGCTTTCTGTAGTAGGCTGTGTAGCCTCTGTCGGTTCAACAGAGGCTGAGCCACAAGTGATTTTTAGAGTATTCTCTGTAGGATTATACACAAATTTCAAAGATACGCTTGTTGACAAGCCCTTTATTGTAATACTCTTGCCTTTTGTTTTAGAGTTCAAAAGAGTATAGTCATATACTGCGTCAGGAGAATATGTAAAGTTTGTACTTGCAGGAACACAGTTATAAGTCTTGTCGGAATTGTTATATATATTAATGCTCATATTACTGCTGTCCTTTGGAACAAAGTCAAGTGCATATGTTCCGTCTGACTGCGGTACAAGGAATGTATCTATTGTTGTCCAAGCGTGAGAAGTTGAGTTGAAATAGCAAAGTGCGTAACGGTTACTGTCATCAATAATTTGAGTAGTTGTAGGAGGAATTGTAGGTTCTTCTCCACCCTCAAAAGTGAAGTTGCCCACTGTCAATTTTCCTTTTGATGTGTTGCCGTCAAGGTAGAAACAGTTACCTTCATAGTCGCTTAATCCGATGTCAACAGTCTGGTCTGTGCCGTTGGTAAAGATTAGATTCTTATACTGTCCTGCTGATTCAAACTTAATGCCGTAAACATCATGTGTTCCGTTTGTTCCAACCTTTTGCATAGGTACTCCCGGCCATTCAGCGATTTTATCTAAACCGGTCCAAGCGTAGCATTTTACTGTTGTCCAATCATTAGTATTTTCAAAATAGTAGGTATCTCCGATAGGATAAACAACCGGAACACCGATATATTCAACGATTGCGGAAAGTTCAGAAATGGCTGTTTCAAATTCTGCGATAACACTTTCATCGGCAGCGGTTTCACCTTTGTACTGATAGTACAACTTCTTTAACGCCTGATATTGGTCATAAGATGCGAAAGGATATTTTAAATCAAGGTGCTGTTTTGCCAGTGCAAGTTCTTCGGTTAGCGTTGACGCACCAACTGAATATATGCTCTTTTTAGCAGAGGAAGTAAATGTATCGCTTTCAGGAGCAGGATATGGGAAAGTAGTAATTATATTTGCGATATACATTTGGATTGTTGTAGCATCCCTCACGTCAACCTTATTGTCAAAGGTAACGTCTGCAACTGCAAGTGCCTCTGTGCTTAACAGATTAGTCTCTGCAATATGCCTCTGTACAGCAGTTGCATCGGAAATATCAACCACACCGTTGCCGTTCGTATCTCCCATTAATGTATAAACAGGTGTTGTTTCCGTAGTCGGCTGTGTATCAGCGCTTGTAGGAGGAGCAGTTGTAACGCTTTCTGACGGATTTGTCGGATTTGTGCTTTCCGGAGTTGACTGTCTTGAACCCTCCATAACGTATGAATATGCAGGGTAAATAAGTTCGTCGGTTAGGTTAGCACCATAGTAAACTACCTGATTTTCATAGGTTTCCACGTAATAACCCTGTGAGTTATATCCCAGACCGTTTCTGTAATCAAGTCCGTTATCAGAGGAATTTGCCTTGGTTGTGCCTGCAACAGAAGGATTGTGAATCATATTTGCTGCTGTACCGTTTTCGTCAGAGTAGTTATAGCCCATCGAAAAGTCCTCGTGGGTATGACCTGACATCCAAATAACATCAGGATATTTAATCAGCAAGTTTTTGAATTGAACCGTTGAAACGTAGGATTCGCTTAAATGAGCCTTGTAGTAAGGGCTGATCATTCTGTCTCCGGCACCAAAGCCTTTGATTGGTGAGTGTTCAACAATATAGATATTTTTACCCTTGCCGTAGTTTTCGCTTAACAGATTTGAAAGCCAGGTAATTTGCTCTTGTGAAAATTCGTCTGCACCGGCGGGATTTCCGTCTTTTTCCAAAGCCATAAATATAAAGATATCCCCTGTTTTCTTTTCTGTTACGTAATAGTAAGGCTTGTTAGCGTCATAATTTGCAATAGTATTATCAGTACCTGTTGCCTTTACAAAGGTAGTGTTGCCCTTTGTAGGACTGTCCTTTAAATCGTGGTTGCCGTTTGACTCCCAAACAGGATTTACGTAGTCAGACTCTGCAAGGATTCTTTCATATCTGTCCCACTCTGCCGTTCTGCCGAAAGTTACAGTGTCACCTGAAGTTACTATAAAATCCGTACCCTTATCAACGCCGAATTTTAAAGCCTGTGCCAAATTTTTCGGAGCATTTACAAAATAGTTGTCGTCTGCAATATGAATATCCGAGTAGGAATTAAACTTGTAAAGAAGTTCGCCGCCGTTAAATTGCTTTTCTACAGGAATGTTGTAAACTGCAACTGCGTTTGCTACGGATTTGTCGTCGGTTGTTGTTGCAATAACTTTTGTTGCACCCTGCGGAATAACCGTGTGGTAGCCAAACTTAAACTCTTTGCTGCTGTCTGCAGATACAGTTAGAGAAGTGATGGCATAGTAACCCTCAAGAGCCTTTGTATCGTCAGCCCAGTAAAGGTTGTATTTGCCCTCCGTGTCGGTGGAGAGTGTAATTGTACCCTCGGCATAGCCGGAAGTATCTTTGTCATTTCCTGTGAAAACGTAATCGATAGTAGTACCTGTTTCCGCATTTACAGTAACGGCAAAAACAGAAACTACCGAAAACATCAGCACTAAAGACATAATAATTGCCAATGATTTTTTAGATAATCTAATAGCCTTTGACATATACAGTCACCTCATTTTTTATTCTAATTAAATTATATACCCATTTTTATCATTGGTATAGCAAAAAAGTGCTTTAAATATAGTTAATATTTGCTGTTGATAGTAAATATTAACAATTTAAAGCACTTGTATTTGTATATTATTTAAGCCTCTTTAACTTTCACTACACATTCCAAAATTCTGTTATCAACTGTAGCGGTAATTGTGGCTTTTCCAACGCCGATACCCAACACCTTGCCTTTTGTGTTCACCTTAACAATCTTTTTGTTTGGACTTTTCCAAACAATGTTGTTATCCTTGTTTTGGGATACGGTGAGGAATTTGTATTCGCCCACCTTTAATTTCAACTTTGTTTTGGATAAAACAGGGTCATAAACGGAAATTTCGCAGGTCATAAGTATTCCATTCCGTTTAGCCTTGATTGTTGTGGTGCCGTAGCCTTTGCCTGTAACAACGCCTTTTGAATTTACAGTAGCAACAGCCTTGTTTGTGCTTGACCACTTAACAGTACCGTCACCGCCCTTTACCGCTAAAGCAACGGCGTCACCTTTGAACAAAGGAAGTTCTGTATCCGTAAGTCTTGGATTGATTACAGTGACTTTGAATTTCATTTCATACTCGCCGTTTACAACGTTGATAGTTGTTGTACCGGCAGACAGTCCGGTAACAACGCCCTCATCGTTGACTGTAGCGATTTTTTCGTCCCGACTTGTAAAGGTACTTTTCCCTGTTTTTGCTTTAACAGTAATGGGGTACGTTGCCTTCAGGTAAATTGTTTTCTCGGTTTTCTTAAGGAAAGGACGTTTCAGATATACCTTTCCGTCGATAGAGCCGTTTACATATTTACATTGGCTGATAACAACCCAACCCTTTGTGGATTTATATGTAGTTTCTCCCCAAGTGTAGGTATCGGAATACTTTACGTTTGTAACTTTTAGAGCCGTTCCCTTAGGAATAAGCACCGTTTTGTTGCCCATATAGTTGTCGTACAGATAGGCAATATCGCTGTTTACAGTAAAGTTTTCGTATGTAGTAGGCTCTTTGGTAACAGTAACCTCACAACTTACCTCAGTTGTTCCCTTTGTGGCTGTTATGGTTGCCTTGCCTTCGCCGATGCCTTTTACGTTTCCGTTTGCGTCAACCTTTGCAATAGTTTTGTCGGAACTTGCCCAAGCGTCTATTGAGGACAAGGCGCCTACTGTCAACTGAATTTTATCGCCGATGCAAACTGTTGGATTCTTCTGGTCAAAGGTAGGATTATTAACGGTTACCTGACATTTTGAACTGCCTGTATTTGTCTTGCAGGTAATAGTAGCGTTGCCCTTGCCCACAGCGGTAATTTTGCCGTTTTTATTAACGGTAGCAACCTCTTTCTTTGAACTTGAATACTTCGCCCCAAGCCCATTTGTAACGGAAAGTTTTTTACTCTGAGTTGCATACAAAGATAAAGTTGCAGGCGATACTTTAGGGGGAAGTTGGTAGTACTCTCCGTCTATGTTACCTTGAATATAAGTGCAGTAATCAAGAGCACACCAGCCTGTTTTACCGTTATGCTTTGTATATCCCCACAGATAACCGCCGCTTTGCTTGAAATCCGTTACCTTTAACAACTGTCCCATTGAGATAGTTGTCAGTTTTTCGGAACTTGTGGAATAACTGCTCCTGAGCATAAGCACGTCAGCGTCGGTAACCTGCCATTGTTCGTGGTCAGTAGGCTCGTCCTCAGGGGGAACATATACGTTACCGCTGTATCTTGGAGTGCCGTAGCCGATTACGTAACTGCTTTTCAGCATACGGCTGGAGTTAGTTTTAAACTCGCACACCGACGCATTAGTTGAGTTACCCTCAATTACGTGGAGATAACTTCCGTTTGTACCAACGACTACACCTGTATGATCGGACACAGCACTGCTTCCGGAGTTACGATAGAAAACAACGTCGCCCATTTGAGGGGTATATTTACCGCCGTAGTATTGGCTGTCGTGCCATTGTCCCTGACTTTGGAACCATCTTACCCAAGCACTGCAAGAGGCATGTTTCGGCAAAATAGCCTGAGATACCCCTGCCTGATCGGCGCACCAACTTACAAACATTGCGCACCAAGGCTGATTTACAAAAATCTCATTGTACCAATATCCGTACTTTGTTCCGCCCACTTGCTTATATCCTATTTGTGTACGTGCAACTCCCACTATATCCGCAGCACCCCTGCCTGTGTTTTTATAGGTGTTGGGGTGAGTTTTAGGATAGGAAGCCGCAGACACGCTTGTCTGTGAAAATACAACTGCAAATATCAGTAATATACATAGTAACAAAGCAGACGAACGTTTTGTTATTACTGCCATAATGTCATTCCTTATTTAAAAGTAATTTAATACTTTTTAATTCATTATTTGTCATATTTCGACAAATAATAAAATAATTATAACACACAAAAAATTATAGGTCAACAAAAAGAGGGTGGAACTTATTGGATAATATCAGCCCTTAAATTAATATTTTTTCCTGTACTCTATTGATAAAGTGGAAAAAATTTAATATAATAGGTATATTACAAAAGGAGTTGATAGATATGGGAATGACTATGTCCCAGAAAATTCTTGCGGCTCACGCAGGACTTTCAAGTGTAAAAGCAGGTCAACTTATTGAAGCACAACTTGACTTGGTTTTGGGTAATGACGTTACAACCCCTGTTGCCATAAACGTATTTGAAGAAAACAACGCAACAGCGGTTTTTGACAACACAAAAATTGCAATGATTATGGATCACTTTGCTCCAAATAAGGATATTAAAGCGGCTACTCTTGTAAAGCAGGTTAGAACATTTGCTGACAAGTACGATATTAAAAACTATCGTGACGTAGGTCAGATGGGCATTGAACACGCTTTGCTCCCGGAAATGGGACTTGTAGGTCCCGGATGTCTTTGCATAGGCGCAGACTCGCACACCTGCACCTACGGCGCACTCGGTGCATTTTCAACAGGCGTAGGCTCAACAGATATGGCGGCAGGTATGGTTACCGGTAAGGCTTGGTTTAAGGTTCCGTCAGCCATTAAGGTTGTTATTACAGGTAAGAAGGCATCATTTATCAGC
>JAQXSC010000040.1 GCA_029218825.1 Oscillospiraceae bacterium
ACATAATACCTGTTGCGATAGAATATGCAAACGGCATCATAATAATTGCAAAGAAACCGCCTCCTGTGTCGGCAATATCGTCATTGAAGTTCATTTTTGTTACATTCTTCAGCATTAGCAATCCAACAAACACAAGTGCCGGAGTAGTAGCAAAGGACGGAATTGCAAGGAATATCGGATAAAGGGGTAATGCAAGTAAGAACATTACAGCAGTTGTTAATGAAGTAAGACCTGTTCTGCCGCCTTCTGCAACACCTGTAGTTGACTCAACATAGGAAGTAACAGTTGATGTACCTAAACAAGCACCTGCGCAAGTACCCACAGCGTCAGCCATTAATGCTCGTCCAACTCTGGGAAGTTCGCCTTTTTTGTTTAGCATTTCACCCTCTTGAGCCACTCCGATAAGAGTACCTACTGTGTCAAATAAATCTACAAACAGGAATGCAAAAACAATTACAGCGAAGTTTACGCTGTTTTGAACTACATAAGTGAAATCAAATTTACAGAAAGTTTCTGTAAACATTGTCTGCACGGGAGCAAATACTGTGTAGTTTGTAAAATCAGGAATCAATGAAATACCCTGATACCAACCGCCCAGTTCAGCGAAAATTCCGAAAATCCAAGTGGCTAAAATGCCGATTAGAATTGAGCCTTTAACCTTATAGTGCCAAAGTGCGGCAATAATCAGGATACCTACAACAGCAAGTACAACTTCGGCAGAGCCTAAATCTCCCAACTTTAAAAGTGTGGAAGATACAACAGTTTCAGCCTCGGCATCATAATATGCATCGGATACTACAATACCTGCACCCTTTAAGCCGATTATTGTAATAAACAGACCGATACCTGCGGAAATACCGTACTTTAAATTTGCCGGAACTTTGTTTACTAATGTTTCACGGAATTTGAAAAATGAGAGGATAATAAAGATAATACCCTCTGCAAGAATTGCTGTTAATGCAACCTGCCATGGATTGGTAATACCCTGTTGTGCAAGTTGAGGTACTACAGTAAATGCGAAGTACGCATTAAGTCCCATACCGGAAGCAAGTGCAACAGGATAATTTGCAAAGAAAGCCATAATAAGTGTTGCAAAAGCCGCAGATACGGCAGTAGACGCAAATATTGCGTCCTGTGGCATTCCTGAGGCTGACAAAATACTTGGGTTTACAGCCAAGATATATGCCATAGCAAGGAATGTGGTAATACCTGCAATAACTTCTGTTTTTACAGTTGTTTTGTTTTCTTTCAGTTTGAAAATCTTGTTCAAAAGAACCCCTCCTTTTTAATCACAAAATTGATTATACACTATGCAATAAATAAATTCAATATTAGCGTAGTATCATATTTACATTTTTCCACATAACAATTATAATATATACATATTTTTCTTGTGAGGTATAAGATGAACATTATTATTTGCGTTGACGACAACATGGGAATGATGTTTAATAACCGCCGTCAAAGTCAGGACAAAGCCTTGCGTGAAAGAATACTTGAAATCACCAAGGGAAAAAATCTGTATATGAACGGCTACTCTGCTTCTCAATTTACCGAGTGTAGCAATATTATTGTTGACGATAATTTTTTAGACAAAGCACAACAAGGAGATTTCTGCTTTGTTGAAAATTCGGATATAAAAAGTTATAATTCTAAATTAGAAAAATTAATCATATATAAATGGAACAGAAATTATCCGTCAGATTTTAAATTTCAACTGCCATTAGATAACTTTAGTTTGGAAAGCACCTTTGAATTTCAGGGATATTCTCACAAGGTAATTACAGAGGAGATATGGAAAAATGACAAAAACTAAAATATCCGCACTGCTGTTGTGCCTAATGCTGACCCTTTCTGTGTTTACAGGCTGTGAAACTGCAACTCCTACAAAGGTTAATTTATCAGGTATCGACAGTTACTCGGACAAGGCATATGATGTGCTGAACAACAACCAGCCGTATTTTGAAAATGACGACTATACAACAAAGTCATTTGAAAAGTACAGCAATTTGGACAACCTTGGCAGATGTCAGGTTGCATACGCCTGTATCGGCAGGGATTTAATGCCCACAGAGGAACGTGGGTACATAGGCAGTGTTAAGCCAAGCGGTTGGCAGATTGCGAAATATGACTGCGTTGATGGAAAGTATCTATACAACCGCTGTCACTTAATCGGCTATCAGTTGACAGGTGAAAACGCAAACGAGAGAAACTTAATCACCGGTACACGTTATATGAACGTTGAGGGAATGTTGCCCTTTGAAAACCTCACCGCCGACTACATAAAGGAAACAGGAAACCACGTGCTATACAGAGTTACTCCTGTTTTTACAGACAACAATTTAGTTGCCGACGGAGTTATTATGGAGGGCAAATCTGTTGAGGATAAAGGTGAGGGAGTTTGCTTTAATGTATTTTGCTACAACATACAGCCTGAAATCGAAATAGACTACTTTGACGGTTCAAGCAGATACACAGGCTCAAAAGACAATGAAAACAATTCAAGCACAAGCAGTAAACCAAACACTTCAACTACCTACATACTGAATACAAATACAAAGAAAATACACTTGCCAAGTTGCAAGTACGCAGACTCAATCACCCCATACAACAAGGACACATACAAGGGTGATATAAAGGAACTTATAAAACAGGGCTATGAGGGTTGCAAGGCTTGTAATCCCTGACAGAAAGGTGATTTAATGTCGAAAAAGAATAATAAAACCAAAACAGTAAAAGAGCGATACAGAGTAAAAAACGCCTTAATTAACTATTATCTTGTGTTGATGTTTACTGTATTTCCTTTGTTTTTTGCAAATAAATACTACTCAATCCGCCATGATAAGTTGTTTGTTTTTCTGATTTTTTCAGGAATACTTATTGTGGTGGAAAGCATAATTCTGCTCTGTAACTTGTTTTCGAAAACAAATGAGGATAAACTCCACAAGCCGAAGTGGTACACTATGTTGAGCATAACCGACTGTGCCTTTGGAGTTTTGATTTTAAGCAGCGCTATATCCACCCTGTTTTCAGCATATCCACTTGACAGTTTAACAGGAAATCAAGGTCGAAATAACGGACTTATATTGATGATTTTCTACTTCCTTGTTTACATAGTAACCTCGAGAACATATAAGTTTAAAGAATATGTGTTTATAACTTTTGCTGTTGCAAGTGCCGTTGTATCGGTGCTGTGCATACTGAATTTCTTTGGAATTGACCCTTTGGGAATGTATAAGGGTTATTCTGCTCAGGTTGTCAACGACTTTACCTCCACAATCGGCAATAAGAATTTAATGTCCAGTTTCTGCTGTATCACTATTCCTGTTTTGCTGATGCTGTTTATGAATAGTGAAAATAAGATTGCAAAATACATTTACCTTACTTCATCATCAATAGGCTTTGCAGGAATTATCTGCGCAGACAGCGACAGCGGATTTTTAGGACTGATACCTCTGCTGGTTATCATATTCCTTTACTATATCCGCAATATTCACAAACTAAAGGCCTACTTCATAGGAATAAGTTTAATGCTGATTTTCAGTAAGGTTTTGGCTGTACTGTGCCTGTATCTACCGGAAAAATCTCTCGGTGCAATTCAGATACTGCTTATACACAGCAAACTTTCCTATATTCTTTTAGGTTGTGCCGTTATACTTGCAGTTGCGTTGTGGATTGCTGACAGAAAATTTGAAAATTACCTTTTGCCAAAGGCTGTGCAGTATATTGCTATCGGTATATTTGCTGTTGGTATTATTGCCGTTGTGGGACTTATTATCTACTATACATTTATTGACGCAAAAACTCCCCTTAACTCCTTTATGAAGTACTTTAGGTTTGATGAAAAATGGGGTACTCACCGCGGTTTTATGTGGATAAAATCAATGGATATTGTTAAAAATTCAAATGCGAAAGATATTTTATTCGGTTGCGGTCCGGACACCTTTAAATCCGCCTTTGCTCCTTACTTTGATGAACTTAATGAAAAATACGGAAACACCGCTACAAATTGCGCCCACAACGAACTTTTAAACTACCTTATAACTATCGGCATAGTGGGATTGCTTTCATACCTGACTATGGTAATATCGGTAATAGTAAGGGCTGTAAAATACGGAAAGCACAATCCTTTGACTATTGTTTTTGCGTCAGCGGTTTTGTGTTACTTAATGCAAAGTGTTGTAAATATCGCCCAGCCCATTACCACTCCCCTGTTCTTTATATTTATTGCACTGACCGAAAGTGCTGTAAGACAGGTTAAGGCAAATACACAAACTTAATATAATGCAAAAAACAGGTCGGAAATCCGACCTGTTTTTCTTTTATGTAAGTTATGTATTATACGTTTTCTGATGTGCAATGAGGACATCTTGTAGCCTCAATATCAATCTCGCTTTTGCAGTATGGGCATTTCTTTGTTTTAGGAGCCTGTTCCTCCTCTTTCTTTTGGAAAATAGACTTAACAGCATTGATACCCATTACCAAAAGGAAAGCAACAACAGCAACGATAAAGAAGTTAATAACGGCTGTAATGAAACTGCCGTAGCCAAACGAAACGCCGAGAATATCCAAAGACATATTGTCAAAGTTCATTCCGCCGAACAGTCCCAAAATTGGTGAAATCAGGTTGTCACAAAGTGAAGTAACGATAGACTGGAAAGCGCCGCCCACAAGCACTGCAACTGCAAGGTCAACTACGTTTCCGCGCATAATAAATTTTTTAAATTCCTCAAAAATTTTCTTCATTTTAAATTCCTCCTTTACTATTTAAGTATTGCTTTATGGAATACTTTTTTACCCTTTTTAACTACTACAAAACCATTTTCAGCAAACATATCCTTCGTAATTGCCATAAACGGGTCTGTAACCTTTTTATCGTCAACAGACACACCGCCCTGCTGAACAAGTCTTCTGCCCTCACCTCTTGATGGGATTAATGAGCATTTTGAAAGCAGGTCAAGAATTGTCATATTCTCTAAATCTGCCTCTGTGATTTCAGTTGAAGGCATATTGTCGGTATTTGTTTTTGAACCGAACAGTGCTCTTGCGGCCTCCTGTGCTTTTGTGGCTTCCTCCTCACCGTGAACAAGTTTAGTCAGTTCAAAAGCAAGGATTTCTTTTGCTGTATTTAACTGCGCACCCTCCCAAGAATCCATTTTGTCAATTTCCTCAAGTGGCAGGAATGTAAGCATACGTATGCACTTTAACACGTCGTCATCTGCAACGTTTCTCCAATATTGGTAGAAGTCGTATGGGCTTGTCTTTTCAGGGTCGAGCCATACAGCACCGCTTTGAGTTTTGCCCATCTTTTTGCCCTCTGAATTTAACAGCAGAGTAATAGTCATAGCATATGCGTCTTTGCCAAGTTTACGTCTGATAAGTTCCGTACCGCCCAGCATATTGCTCCATTGGTCGTCACCGCCAAACTGCATATTACAGCCGTATTTTTGGTACAGAGCATAGAAGTCATAACTCTGCATAATCATATAGTTAAACTCCAAGAAACTAAGGCCCTTTTCCATTCTCTGCTTATAACACTCGGCAGTAAGCATACGGTTTACGCTGAAACAAGCGCCAACTTCTCTCAAAACGTCAACATAGTTTAAATCCAACAGCCAATCGGCGTTGTTTACCATAATTGCTTTACCATCGGAAAAATCAATAAAACGGCTCATCTGCTTTTTGAAACATTCGCAGTTATGCTCAATGTCCTCTTTAGTAAGCATTTTACGCATATCGCTTCGACCTGAAGGGTCGCCTATCATACCTGTACCGCCGCCTACAAGAGCGATAGGTGTGTTACCTGCCATTTGTAAACGTTTCATCAGGCACAAAGCCATAAAGTGACCTACGTGCAGACTGTCTGCCGTTGGGTCAAAACCAATGTAAAAAACTGCTTTACCGTTGTTTACAAGTTCACGAATTTCCTCCTCGTCAGTTACCTGAGCAATAAGTCCTCGTGCCTGTAATTCCTCATAAACTCCCATATTATTACCTCACAATTTATAAAATAAAAAATCCCCCCGGATAGAATCCAGAGGGCGATTGTCAACCGCTGTACCACCTCAGTTTACTGTATAAAACAGCCTCAGTGAGCAAATAACTCTATGCGATAACGGGCAAAACCGTCTGCGCCTACTTGCGTTGCTTTCGGACAGATGCTCCAAGATGTATTTCCAAAAGGGGGAATATTTGCTTACACCAACCGCAAACTCTCTTAAAATCCTTACCTCTGTACTTCTTCTTTTCACAGCATTTTATAAAAGTATTATATAGAATAGAAAAACCGATGTCAAGTTATTTTTCAGTTTGAACATTTATGCTTTTTCCGTCGCTGTTCATAACAATATTGCCCTGCAAATCTGTGCGGTAAATCTTACAGCCGAAATCCGTCAAGCGCTGTACTACCTCTATGCTGGGCAGATTATATGTATTTATATCTCCTACAGACAGCACCGCCGCTGTGGGGTTTACTGCATTCAGAAAACTTTGGGTAGTAGCACTTCTGCTGCCGTGATGAGATACTTTTAAAACATCGGCAGATACATTAATATTTTTCTCAAGTAACTTTTCCTCTACATTCGAGGAAGCGTCACCCATAAACAGAAATCTGCTGTCCTTGTACCGAAGTTTTACAACCAAAGAGGAATCGTTGCTATCCTCAAAATCAACAGGGGGTAAAATTCGTACATTCAAATCATCAGTCTTAATAAGACTAACTCCCCTGTCCACATAACTGACATTAATTTTATTATCCTCTATTGTCTTTGTGAGTTTTGCAAACACGTCGGATTTGTATTCCTTATCATACTTTGGGATATAAATTCTTTTTACATTATACTTTTCAATTATTGTACTCATACCGCCGATATGATCCCAATCGGTATGTGTTCCGATAACTCTGTCAATTTTCTTTATGTGGTATCTGTCCAGGTATTCCCTAACCGCCTGTGCATCTCTGCTGTAACCTGAATCAATAAGAATATTTCCCTCTTGGGTATTAATATAAATTGAGTCAGCCTGTCCCACGTCAATAAACGCAACAGTTATATTTTCCGTCTTTGGATAAATGCCAAACAACTCATATATTCCCTGCCAATCTGCAAAGGCAACTGCAAATGCAATCACAACAGCAAACAGGTAGATAATTATTTTAATTATAATCTTATTATTTATCCCTTTGGCTTTTGTTTTCATTTTTTCCTGCCCTTTTTGGGTTTTTTGGAATACTTTTTATATTTATTCGTTTTGTTTTTATTTTCATTTACAGAATTATATCCCTTGGGCGGAGTGATTAAACAATTCTTTGATGTTCCCACCAAATCAAGTCTGCCTACAGACTTCAAAGCCTTAAATACCAAGTCCTTATTTTTTGGAATAAAGTACTGCATCAACGCCCTTTGCATAGCCTTTTCCTCAGGATTTTTAGGAACGTAAACCTCCTCCATTGTGTAGGGGTTGATACCTGTATAGAACATACAGGTTGAGATTGTACCGGGAGTAGGATAAAAGTCCTGCACCTGTTCGGGGTGTATTTTTTCACGCTTTAAAAACAGCGCCAATTCAACAGCGTCTTTCATTGTGCAGCCGGGGTGTGAACTCATAACATAAGGCACAATGTACTGCTCCTTATTCACCTTTTGAGTTTCCTTATAAAACATATCCGAAAACTTTTTATAAGCCTCAATGTGAGGTTTTCCCATATGGTCAAGGACAGTTTGGGAACAATGCTCCGGAGCAACGCGAAGTTGTCCGCTGACGTGGTATTTTACAAGTTCCTGCAAAAACTCTTTGGAATTATCCTCAAGTAGATAATCGTAACGGATACCGCTTCTGATAAACACTTTTTTGATACCCTTAATTGACCTGAGTTTCCGCAAAATTTCTATATACTCACTGTGGTCTGCATTTAGATTCTTGCAGGGAGTTGGAGCAAGACACTTCTTGTTTTTACACAGTCCGCACTTTTTTTGAATATCACAGGAGGGAATACGGAAGTTTGCGGTAGGTCCACCCACGTCGCTGATGTATCCTTTGAAATGTGGGTTATCAAGAAAACTTTTAGCCTCGTTGATTATGCTCTCCTCACTGCGGACAGTAATTGCTCTGCCTTGGTGAAAAGCAAGGGAACAGAAGTTACAAGCGCCAAAGCAACCTCTGTTGTGGGTGATTGAAAATTCCACTTCCTTAATTCCCGGAACTCCCCCAAGTTCCTCATAGCAAGGGGGATAATATCTTTCATAGGGCAGAGAATATACCCAATCAAGTTGTTGAGTATTCAGCGGTGGCATAGGGGGATTTTGCACAAGGATATATTTTCCGTGCCTTTGAATAACCTTTCTGCCCCTTACTGCGTCTGCTTCTTCAAGTTCTTTTCGTGCGGCTACGGCATAGTCCTTTTTGCTTTCGCAGACACGTTCATAACTTGGCAAGTCCACCGCAGAAGTTGGCACGTAGTCCTTGGTTTCCACAGCATAGCAAATGCCCCTTATATCCTGCAAACCCTCAACGGTATAACCCTCGTTAAGCCTTTTTGCGATTTCTATGGTCTGCAATTCACCCATACCGTAGGAAATGATATCAGCCTTACTGTCAAACAAAATTGAGGGCTTTACCTTATCCTCCCAATAATCATAGTGGGCAAATCTACGCAAAGACGCCTCAAGTCCGCCGATAATTACAGGGCTGTCAGGATAAATGCTTTTAATAATGTTGCTGTAAACAGTAACTGCTCTGTCAGGTCTTTTTCCTGACTTACCGCCGGCTGTGTATGCGTCGTCACTTCTTTTCCGCTTTGCCACAGTATAGTGAGCAACCATACTGTCAATATTACCTGCCGTTACGAAAAAGCCTAAACGTGGTTTTCCGAATTGAGTGAAATCCTTTGTGCTGTGCCAATTCGGTTGTGCCAAAACTGCAACCTTGTAACCTTGACTTTCAAGGACACGTGTAATTATTGCAGCACCAAAAGAGGGGTGGTCAACATAACTGTCCCCTGTTACGTAAACAAAGTCAACCTGTTCCCACCCTAATTTTTTAACCTCTTCTATTGTCATCGGTAAAAATGACATACAAACCCTCTTTACTATCCCTGATTATTATTTCTTTCAAGCCACTGACTATAGGTCATAAGCACCTCTCTGGGCTTTGAGCCTTGATGAGGGCCTACAACACCTAACTGTTCCATATCGTCAATCATTCGTCCTGCCCTTGCATAGCCTACCTTCATACGGCGCTGAATCATTGAGGTTGAGGCTTGACCGGCTTCAATAACAATGCGGATTGCCTCTTCCATTTTGCTGTCAACGTCAACTCCCTCGGAATTTCCGCTGTTCTCCTCGCTTAAATCCTCAGCGGCAATACGCTTGATTTCGTCCTCTGCCTGTAAATTATACTGAGCCTTGTGCCACTTTTTAACATATTTAGTAACTTCCTCAATTTCCTCGTCAGTTGCAAAACAGCCCTGAACACGAGTAGGTGAAAATGCGCCGATTGGAGCGTAGAGCATATCTCCTCGACCGATTAGTTTCTCTGCACCGCTTGCGTCAAGAATTACACGAGAGTCCATATTTGAACTAACTTTCAAAGAAATTCGGCTTGGCACGTTACCCTTGATAAGACCGGTAATTACGTTTACTGTAGGTCGTTGTGTAGCGATTACAAGGTGAATACCTGCGGCACGAGCCTTTTGCGCTATACGGACTACGCTGTCCTCAACCTCGTGGGGAGCAGTCATCATCAAATCCGCAAACTCGTCAATGGCGATAACAATTCTGGGCATTTTTTCCGTTAATACAGGCAGACCGTTTACGTCTAACTTTGGCTGTATAACCTCGCCGTCCTCGTTTTCCTGTGGGGGATTGTCTTTCATATATTCCAAGTTTGACTCAATGAGTTTGTTATATGAATCAATTTCCTTGCACTCATATTCCGCAAAAAGTTGATAACGTTTTTCCATTTCATTTACAGCCCAGGCAAGTGTACCTGCGGCTTTCTTTGCGTCTGAAACAACAGGCACCAACAAGTGAGGCAGACCCTTGTACTTGGCAAATTCAACCATTTTAGGGTCGATTAATATTAACTTAACTTCCTCAGGAGTTGCTTTATATAAAATACTGATTAGCAAGGAGTTTACACATACGGATTTACCTGAACCTGTTGTACCTGCAATAAGCAAGTGGGGCATTTTTGCAAGGTCGGTTGTGATAATGTTACCTGCAATATCCTTGCCCAGCACACAGGTGAGTTTACTTTTGCTGTTTTCAAATTCCTCTGAATCAATAAGTTCACGCATTGAAACCGTGCTTACAATCTTGTTAGGCACTTCTATACCCACAGCCGCTTTTCCCGGAATAGGCGCTTCAATACGAACTCCGTTAGCCGCAAGGTTCAGGGAAATATCGTCGGCAAGGTTTGTAATCTTGCTGATTTTAACTCCCGGCTCCGGCTTTAACTCGTAACGTGTAACCGAAGGGCCTCTTGAAATATAGGTAATAGTCGCCTTTACTCCGAAACTTTCAAGGGTGCCGATAAGTTTTTTTGCGTTGTTGCGCATTTCAGCCTCGCCGTCACCGTCGTTATTCACAACGTTTTTGAGCAATCCCACCGGTGGGAAATGATATGCAGATTTTTCATCTTCCGCTGTTTCGGAAGTATTCTTTTTTGTGACGGTTTGTCTGACAGTTTTTTTCTTTTTCTCCGGCATTTCCTCTGTAACTGACGTTACCGATTCTTCCTCATTCTTGCTCATTTCCGCATTTGCAATTTTAACAACATTTAGGAAATCGTCAGCAGGATTTTTGTCTGCGGCGTTGCTGTCATCGTCTATTGATATATCGATATTACTTCCCTTTCTCCTACGTTTTTTCCCTGTATCAATGGGAATATCAATAGTTGTATCAAACACATCATCGTCATTATTATCAATGTAATCGCTGTCATACTCACGTTTTGCCTGACGTCGTGCAACTCTTTTTTCGTATGCATTTGATACCCCTTTGCCTACGTTTTTTGCGGCACGGCCTATATCATTCAAAGATATTTTACTGATAATTAAAACCAATGCCGCCAAAACAACAAAGCACACGCAAACCGAAGGAACAAGGGTAAACGCCATAAGCATTGGGTATCCGATAATTCCGCCTAAAATACCGCTGCCAATGGTAAAATACGTTTCGGTACTTGCAGTATCAAGATACAGTCCGCCCAATGCTCTGAAATAATCTACGTCGATGTATGTATTAGGCCCTAAAAGATACAATAAATTTTCCAGCATCAGCACAATACCGATACATAGAAATATCTTTGATTTAAAGTGGGAAATTTCACGTTCTTTAGTTGTAATAACCGCAAGATAGCCAAAAAGTATAGGCAACAATACTGCGCCTAAACCGAAAATTCCAAAGAAAAAACTACGTATAAGAGTCCATACACTTCCGCCCTTTATGATTATCAAAAACATAAATACAAGGGACAGAGCCGCATAGAGAATCGCCTGAACACGAGGACTTAAGTGTTTTTTCTCCTGTATTTTCTGCTGTTTACTTCTTGATTTTGTCGAGGTTTTTCTGCTATTCGATTTTGAAGTTCTTTTAGATTTTGTATTTTTAGCCAAATTTTTCACTTCCAATTATTCTGCAAAAGAATATTAAAGAAAACTTACATAATTTCCTGTTACCATTTCATAAGTACTGATACCGATTACTGCAAGTCCAAGGATAGCCGTATAGATTACAAACACATACATTTTGTCTGTCTTTAACAGCCATTTAAACAGCACGATTGCAAAGTAACCAACCACAGCGGCGGCAACTACACCGCACAAAACCGCTATAATTGTTTCTGAATTGAGAGTAGAAGTATCTAAATCCTTTACCTCTAAAACAGCCGCAGCGATAATTGCCGGAATACCAAGGATAAATGTATAATCCAAAGCAGCCTGTTTGTTAATTCCACGGGATTGACCTAATGCAAGGGTTGTTCCTGAACGTGACAGTCCCGGAAATACAGCCGCAAAACATTGACCGATACCAACAACTATTGCATCAAGAACGGTATAATTTGTTCTGCCGTTCTTTCCGCCCTGTGAATGTTTGCCTTTTGAGTTGCGTTTTGTCATAAACATACCCAAAGCAAGTAGAGAACTTGTTACAAGCAGAGAAATTCCTACTACAATGAAAAACTCTTTTCCTGCAAATAAATCCGCCAAATCCTTTATTTTTAAGTCTGTTCCCGGAATAGGTATAAACAGTAAAAACAGAGGTATAAGACCGATTACAAGCATAACGATAAGGTTTCTGTCGCCGTCCATTTTTGACCATTTGAATTTACCTGTAAAAATATCCTTGACTAAAGAAATAAATGCTTTGATTAATCTCCAAATCAACTTGTGATAGAATACCACTACAGCAATTAAAGTACCAACGTGCAGCATTACATCAAGGAATAAACCTGCTTCCTCCATACCCATAAGGTGCTGGGCAATATTAAGGTGTCCGCTGCTTGAAACCGGCAGAAATTCGGTCAAGCCCTGAACTACACCTAAAATTACAGCCTGAATACTCATTACAAAGTCCATATGTACCTCCGAAACTATCTCGCCTTTGCTTTTTGCAAAGGCATATGTTACTTAATTTTACTTTATTTATTTGATTTATATTCATCAATCATTTCATAAAGACAATCGGTAGCGTCCCCAAGAGTTCCCACGCTGTCGATAAGTCCCACTTCCACAGCCTGATTACCCTCGAGAATTGTGCCTATATCCATTACAAGTTCCCCTGTATTCATCACAAGGCTTGTATAATCCTCTTTTGAAATGTTTGAATTATCTGCGATAAAAGTAGTTATCCTATCCTGCATACGCCTGTAATACTCAAAGGTCTGTGGTACTCCGATAGTCAATCCTGTACTGCGGACAGGATGTGCTGTCATTGAGGCGCTTTTCGCAATAAAACTTTTCTTTGCGGCTACTGCAAGAGGAATTCCGATAGAATGTCCTCCCCCTAAAACGATTGACACGGTAGGTTTTTTCATTCCTGAAATAAGTTCCGCAATAGCAAGTCCCGCCTCAACATCTCCCCCTACCGTATTCAGCAGAATTAACAATCCGTCAATACGAGGGTCCTCCTCGATTGATACCAGCAGAGGAATAATATGCTCGTACTTTGTAGTCTTGTTATTTTGGGGCAGAACGTAATGCCCCTCAATCTGACCGATTACAGTCAGACAATGAATAATTTTATCGTCTCTTACTGCAAGTACAGAGCCTGTGTCCTCGATTTGTTCCGTATGTTGCTTATCGATAGGATTATCATTTTCTATGTTTTCGGGATTTTCATCACAGGGATTTTTGACAATTTCCTCGTCTTTAGATTTGTAATTACCCAAAATATGCACCTCCGTGCATATTTTACCCATAATTACGCATTTTAATACTTATATTCAGGGTAATTATATCATTTTTACATATATATTTCAAGAAAATTATTCTTTATTCTAAATTAAAATTATTATAGAGAAAGATTATAGTATTCTATATTATATATTGATTATACGGAGTGATAATTTTTGGACGATAGTATATGGCAAATTATAGTAATATTTATTTGCATTTTGTTATCCGCTTTCTTTAGTTCGGTTGAAACTGCCTTTTCCTTTGTGAATGTAATCAGACTGCAAAGCTACGCAGAGGACGGCAACAAAAAAGCAAAGACCGCTTTATACATTTCAAATAACTTTGATAAAGCGCTGACTACTATATTAATTTGCAACAATATTGTAAACCTTGGATGTTCCGCACTTGCAACTGTATTTTGTTTCCGCTTGTTTGGTGAAATCGGCCCTGCTGTTGCAACAGGCGCAACAACCTTGCTTGTACTTACTTTTGGAGAAATTATACCGAAATGTCTTGCAAAGGAGCATTGTGAGGTATATTCCCTGCACACCGCAGGAATATTAAGGTTTTTAATGATTGTGCTTACTCCCATTGTTTTCCTGTTCATTAAACTAAAGGAACTTGCAATTAAGGTAGCAGGTAACAAGAACGAACAACCTTCAGTTACCGAGGACGAACTCAAGCAGATTGTTGAAAACATTGAAGGCGAGGGTGTTTTAGAAGAAGACGAAAGCGAAATGGTACAGTCCGTATTGGACTTTGACGATAAAACCGTCCTCGAAGTATTGACTCCTCGTGTGGATATGACTGCCATTGATATAATGGAAAGCCCTGAAAAGTTAAAGCACATTATAATTGAAAGCAGATACTCGCGAATCCCTGTTTACAAGGACACTATCGACCATATTATCGGTATTCTCCACACAAGAGATTATCTTGAGGACTTGGCTAACGGCGTTGAGCCGAATATCGGCAAACTTATCCAAACTCCCTACTTTGTGTTTAACAACCAAAAACTGTCTAAAATCCTAAGCGACTTTAAGCGGAAAAGACTTCATATTGCGGTAGTTACCGACGAATACGGCGGTACGCTGGGTATTGTTACAATGGAGGATTTGCTGGAGGAAATTGTGGGAGATATTTGGGACGAGGACGAGGAAATCGAAAATGATTTCACCAAAATTTCCGACACTCAATATATCGTCAGCGGTGATATGCCTTTGGAAAACCTATTTGAAATTGCGCAGATTGACCCTGATGACGTTGAAACCGACTCGGTTACCGTAGGCGGATTTGTGCTGGAGCATTTCCAGACCATTCCAAGACGCAAAGCAAAATTCGTTTTTGAGAACATTAAATTTGTAGTTCAGCAGGTAAACAGCCAAAGAATTATTGCTGTGGATGTGTTTATAGAGCCTAAAGAGGAAAAAGAGGATTAATTAAATATTGAGATTAAATAGATGTAACGTTATGTTGCATCTATTTTTTTGCATACAAAATTAATGGGAATACACAGCAATCCCCACAAAAACGAATACAAGGCGCAAATTTGCCCCTTAAAGTTCAAAGGTAAATCGGAATAATCCCAAACTTTTAACTTTAACCACAGGTTAAAAATACAACCTGAACACAGTTCATAAAGGGTAATTATCCCACTACCCATAAGGCATTTTTTAAACAGGGACAAGTCCTTGAACTTCTTAAAAACATTGAATAATGCGATAAAACAAGAGCCGCCGGTTACAAGCATTGACCAATGGGTTTTACCTCGCCAAAGGACTTCGATTATTCCGTAAACCAATCCCCCAAACAGAAATAAAGCCGAATATTTTTTAAGCATAAAAAATCACCTTATTTATTGTTATCAAATAAGGTGATTTTATTTATCTATGGTATTTACGATTTCTTTTAATTCCTCAAAAGAATATAAGCAATTCAGCGCCGCTATCATTCCGTTGGCAGTCAGATAGGAAGGCATATTCATTTTCTTTAGAATTTTACTGCGGAGTATAGCGGAATTTTCCTTTCCGCTTAATCCCAATTCATAAAAATCCGCCTTTGTAATTCCGCCGGTTTTTCCCTTGCTTTCCTCATTCAGAATTGTTGCACCGCTTTTTCTGATTGCATCTATGATGATTTTCTCGCTTACCCCCTCTACTCCAAGAAAACCCTCTTTTGACATTTCCGCCTTGCGTTTTTCCTTGCCTGAAAGTTGTGGGATATATCCGTGCTTTACCTTATCCACAGGCACAGAGCCTTTCAGAAAATTCCTTATTACAAACCCTGCGCTGTCGCTGTCGGTTAATATGAGTATTCCCCTTTTATTTGCAATTTGGCGTATAAGATTTTGCTTTTCCTTATCCTTGAAAACTCGAAATCCGTTTGTTTCTATCACAGGAGTATCGACGATTGAGGACAGTTTTATTTTATCATATCTGCCCTCAACGATTATTACTTCCTTAACACTAATCATAACTACTCACCTTTAGTTGCAAACATAAGAAGTTTGGCTACCAAGGTTTCTGCCAATATCCGCTGATTGGCGGAAACACTCCTTAACTTTGCGCTTGTGTCGATTATTTCATCAAGGCTTCTACGGAGAGCAGGGGTAGAAATTTTCTTGATTTTTGACACCGCTTTATTTAAAACAAACTCACGTTTTCCGTAGCCGAAGTCCTTTGCAATTTCTTTCATAGGTATTCCGCATTCACAGGCAACACGTACTCTGTAAAAGTCAATATACGCCATACTGATTACATTCACAACATCTGTAGGCTCCTCTTTCTGATAAAACAGCACGTCAAGAATTTCAAATGCTCTTGTGCCGTTTCCTGAAACTATAGCGTCGGTTAGGTTGAAAATATTTGCTTCAAGCCTTTTTGTGGTGAGCAATTCAATATGCTCTGTGGTAATGTATCCGTTATCACCTACATAATTGCAGAGTTTATCCAGTTCGTTTTTTATTGCGTTTAAATCAAATCCCACATACTCCTGAATCTTATATGCGTCTGCCTGTTCAATTTTTATACCTCGGCTGTCCGCCCATTTTACAATCTGTCTTGCAAGTGAAATATCGCTTTCCTGATTCATAGCACAAACGATACCGTTCTTTTTCACATAGTTTAGCACCTTTGTGAAATTAGCACCTAATTTTTTAGAATCCTGTTCAAGGGTGGGCATTGTGATAATCAGAACGGTTGTATCAGGTACGCTTTCAAGTACAGACATAAACTTTTCAAAGTCAACTTTCAGTAGGGAATTGAAATCAAGGTCGGACACCTTAACGCAGTTATACTTGCATAAAAAAGGCACTACCTGAACAGCCACGGCGATTTCATCTATTGAGATATCACGTTTGAAACTGTGGTAGTTAAACTCCGGAGGCTCTTTGCCCATAAGCCTTGTAACAAGCGCGTCGGTATCAGTCTTTACGTACATTTTTTCCTGTCCGTAAAGCAGATAAATATTATGAAACACTTTATCTTTTATTTGCTTTTTTAACTCTTTTCGTGTTACTTCAGCCACAAACAAACCTCCTTATTTAAAATTTATATCAAATGTACTGTCCTTGGTTGATACTGCATTTACATAATATTTCGGCACTTCTTTTTCAGAAGTCCATACAACATTTCCGCAGCACAACAGATTATAATTCTTCAACTCACCGCTTGTAACAAGTACGTCTGCACAGCGGTATTTCTTTGGCAGATGACCCACATCTCCGTCTTTCGGTGCTAACAGAACGCTGATTTTATCATTATAAATATACTGCCAACTGCGGTTGCCGTCGCAAATGAGCCTGTCCTTTACACCGCCTAAAAGATTTATATTTATCCTGTCATAGCCTGTAAATGTGTCAAACTGCTCACAATCTTTGGCAAGTCCGTAGGTCTTTTCATTGGTGGTATATTTATAATACAACAGAACTTCCCTAACGTCAAATTCAGTTAATATTTCACTTGAATATCTGCTGTCATAATTCTTTGCGCTTGGTACAACAAGCAAAGCGATTTTATCGTCCGAATAGTTCAACCTGTCAATAGCATCGGTGGTAAATTCCGCATCTCCCCCACAGGATAACACAGCGCAAATACCTCTGTCCCTCAACACTACAGTTGAGCCGTTACCTGTACTGTAAATGCTCATAATAAGTTTATCATAGTTGGTAATCTTCACATATCCCCAGCCTGAAAATGCAACTATCAGAGAGATTACAGTTATATATTTCAGCAGTTTGTACCTGTCCTTAAACAGCATAGCAAAGCCGATAAAAAGTAAAAGCACCAGCAGAAAAGGACGTACAAAGTTTGGGTCGGCGGTCACTTTGGCAAAGGGTATTTTACTGCCTGTATCCACAATAAAAATTACAGCCTTTCCCACAAAATATGCCACAAATCCGAATAAATATGCAAAGCCCTGAAAAATCGGCACAAGCCCCAGTATTGCACACAGCAAAGTGCAGATTAACAGTACGCTTATTAATGCAGTTACAAACACAGAAAGAATAATCACCAAAGGATTGCAGGTTCCGAAACGCATTAATGATATAGGAGTTACGCATAACACACAGGAAAAGGACAGAACTGATATATCAATAAAGTATCGTCCGAAAACATTATACACAGGGTACTTATTAAGCCGTACATCAATGTATGACATAATACGTGGATATATTGCAATTATCCCCACAACAGACGCAAAGGAGAATAACATTCCTACGTCACCCACCGAATAGGGATTAAAAACAGTCAACACAAACGCCGCAACACCAAGGCTGTTAAAGGAGTCTGATTTTCTCCTTAAAAGACTTCCGACAAAAGTTATTATTATCATTATTCCTGAACGCACAACCGACGGATAAAATCCGGCAATAACCATAAAGGAAAATATAACGGCAATTAAAATTACCGACCTTATTGCGTTACATACCCTTGTTTTGGGAACTTTTTTCAGGAGCATTAATACTGCTCCTGCCACAATACTCATATGCAATCCTGATACCACAATAAGGTAACTAAGCCCTGATTTTGAAAAACTACTGTGCAAATCCGAGGAAAGTGTGTATTTGCCCCCTAATGCTACAGTTCTGCAAAGTTGCCCCTCATCTCCGGGAATAATCGTTGAAACACAGTGGAGCAAACTGTTTTTAACCTCATTTACATAATAGGAAAAACCCTTGCTTTCGGCTTTAATTACCTTGTAATCAAGATAATAATTTTCAGACTTTGCGGTGTATAAGTAACCTTTAGACTTGTAATAATCGTTATCACACTTTTTAAGCACTACATTACATTTTATGATATCGTTGCAATCAATATCAAGTTCGTTTGACACTCTTAAGAGCAACTTTATATTTTCTTTCTTATCATCAACTTTAGAAGTTGATAAATCGTAACAATAGGAATTATAACTGTGATAACAGGGATTCACCAATTCTGCCGTAATGCTTACGGCTTTTTCGTTATACTTTTCACTTTGGGGATTAAAGTACAGTTGAGTGTATAAATTTGAGTAAACACAACCAAATACAAGCACCACCGCAACGGCAATAATCTCCGGCCTGTTGTCTGTATATTTCTTTACAAACAGTCCTGAAAACACAAGACCTATGGCTGTAACAAGCAGGAAAACAGAGCCGAATATTCCAAAATAAAAAACGATTGTAAACGCAACAAGTAATGATAAACCTATACACGCATACAATCGTTTCATAACTAATATCCTTTAAAAATTATTTAGGAAAAACAGGCAACTTTTCAAGGAAAATAATATCGTCACGGTCAGCAGCGTCACCTTCTGCAAGAACAGCCGCCATACCTACAATATTGCCCCCTGCCTTTTCAACAAGTTTTTTAAGAGCCTCTAAACTCTCACCGGTTGAAATAACGTCGTCAACTATTAATACTCTCTTGCCCTTTAACTTTTCAACATCATCACTGCCCAAAAAAAGTTTTTGGTCACGAGCAGTTGTAATTGAACGCACATCAACGCTGATTGGGTCAGGCATATAAACCTTAACGCCCTTACGAGCGATTAAGTACTGACCTTTTTCCTGTCTTGCCATTTCGTAGCAAAGAGGAATACCTTTAGCCTCAGCGGTAATAAGAATATCGTGTTCAGGGCATTTTGCCAAGAGTTCTCTTGCGGAAGCCTCGGTAACTTCAACGTCACCGAACATAATAAAAGCGGCAATATCAAGTGTATCGCTTACCGGACAAAGGAGCAATTCACGCTCACATCCGGCTATTGTCATTTTATATGTAGCCATAATATCCTCCTACGCCATCTTTCCTAAAACATCTCCGCCCATCAGGTGGAAATGAATGTGAAATACAGTTTGTCCTGCGTCAGGACCGCAGTTGTTTACAACTCGATAGCCCTTTTCGAGACCTAAAGTTTTCGCAATCTCAGGAATTTTTGTGAATATATAAGCCACAATGTCTGCATTATCAGCATTAATAGCATTTGCACTTTCGATATGCTCCTTTGGAATAATAACTGCGTGAGTAGGAGCCTGTGGCTCAATATCGTGAAATGCTAAAATCTTATCATCCTCGTAAATTTTCTTTGAGGGAATATCTCCTGCAATAATCTTACAAAAAATACAGTCCATTACAATCACCTTAAAAAAATAGTACCATAGAAATCTACGGTACTATTCTACTACTTTTGTCAAAATTTTTCAATACTATGTATTTATTTTTTTGCCTTAATTTTCTTTTCCTCGCCCTTTAAAAGTCTTTTGATATTGTCCTTGTGCTTGATAACTACAAACAGTCCCATACCAAACGCCGCAAGAGTACAGATAAATACGAACATCATTGAGCGGTTGTTCATCATATGGTCAAAGATAAATGTTACCAAAAATGTATATACAGGGAACATGCAAGCGCAGATAATATCTGCAAGAGAAATGATTTTTGAAATAAGGAAGATAATCAGAAATGTTCCTAAAATAAGCAGAAATACTCGCCAATCGGCTACAAGCATCATACCTGCGGCAGTAACTATTCCCTTACCGCCTTTAAATCCGAAGTAAACAGGATAACTGTGACCTAAAATACAGAAAAATCCGCAGAGATATTCACCAATCATAATAATGCTTTGAGGTGACAAATTCCCCATATTCATAATAGAAAACAGCACTCCGCCTAACAATACCGCAACAACCGCTTTCAGCAAATCGCACACAATAGTGAAAATTGCAGGAACTTTGCCTACAGAACGAAGAACGTTGGTAAATCCTGCATTTCCGCTGCCCATTTCTCTGATATCCTTTTTACCCTTTGTTGCAATTTTAGTTACAATAACCGCTGTGTTAATACTGCCTAAAAGGTAGGCAATGGCAAAGGAAATAAGAGCAATATACCAGTTGTTTTGAATAAATGACATATAATCCATTTACTTCTCTCCCCTCTCTCTTACAATCATACGTATAGGAGTCCCCTCCATAGCAAAGGTATTTCGTATGCAGTTTTCCAAATATCTCTGATATGAAAAATGAAACAACTCCGCTTTATTACAGAAACTTACGAATGTAGGCGGTTTTGTGGAAGCCTGCGTCATATAGAAAATCTTTAGACGTTTTCCCTTATCGGTAGGTGGTTGAACACGTGTTGTAGCCTGAGCCAACAGTTCGTTTAACACACCTGTGCGAACACGCATCGCGTTATTTGCGGCAACAGTATTTATCAAGGTAAACAGGTTGTCTATCCTGATACCTGTTTTTGCAGAAATGAATACAGTAGGAGCCCAGGACATAAACGCAAAATCCGTAGCAATTTTCTTTCTGAAATTCTGCATAGTCTTGTCGTTTTTCTCGATAGCGTCCCATTTATTCACAGCGATTACACAGGCTTTTCCTGCTTCTAATGCAAGTCCTGCAACCTTTGTGTCCTGTTCTGTGCAACCGATTTCCGCGTCAATCATAATAACACAAACGTCACTGCGCTCTATAGCCATCTTTGCTCTTAAAATGCTGTATTTCTCTATGTTATCGTCAATTCTGCTTTTTCTGCGCAACCCTGCTGTATCAATAAAATTATATGTTCCAAATTTATTTACTACCTTTGAATCTATGCTATCCCTTGTAGTACCTGCAATATTTGAAACGATACTTCTTTCTTGCCGGGTAATATAGTTAATCAAAGAACTTTTGCCCACGTTGGGCTTACCGATTACCGCAACATTGATTATTGTTTCGTCCTCGTCAGTTTCATCATCTTCAGGAAGATAATTAAAAACCTCGTCAAGCAAATCGCCTGTTCCGTGACCGTGGACAGCGGATACCTGAACAGGGTCGCCTACGCCTAAATTATAGAACTCGTAAAAATCAGGGGAAGGCTCACCTACCGAATCGCATTTATTTACGCACAAAACAAGAGGTTTGCCTGATTTTTGTAGCATTTGGGCAACTTCCATATCGGTAGCCACAAGTCCTGTTTTCATATCCGTTACAAGGATAATCACATTTGCCATATCAATGGCAAGTTGGGCTTGTCTGCGCATTTGGGATAAAATAATATCATCGGATTTCGGCTCGATACCGCCGGTGTCAATTATAACCGCCTTGCGGTTTTGCCATTCAAGTTCGCCGAAAATTCTATCTCTTGTAACACCGGGAGTATCGTCAACGATTGAAAGGCGCTGTCCTATTAATTTGTTGAACAATGTAGATTTACCAACGTTGGGTCTGCCTACTATTGCGATTACAGGCTTTGCCATATTATCAGTCCTTCTTTATAATTTCCGACACAAGCATATCTCCGCTGTTATCAGAAACACATACTTTTATATTCAATTCTTTTTCAACGTCATCAAGGGAAGTATCATCAAGGAAAATATCTCCCTCAAACCTCAACATACAGGAGGGGATAATTAACTTGTCCCCTAAATTTTTATCCTTTAATTGGGCAATTAAGTCCTGGCCTGTTACAAGACCGGTAACGTCGATTTCTCCGCCGAAAAAGTTATTTTTTATCTTATTTACATTGATTTTTATGTTGGGGAATTTTTCGTTAATCAGCGAAAGTGTATCCTTTAAATATTCGTAGGTACACTCACCGCAGGCAACAGTTACCATATGGTTAAGACTGCTGTCCTTTTCATAATCTTCAAGAGCAAATTCCACTTCTTCTTTTAACAATGCAATAAGTCCTACTCCGTTTTCCAAGGCAGGATAACCCTCGTAGTAGTCAGGCTCAGGAATTTTCCTGTCTGCTTTAATATAAAATTCATCAGCGGCATACACAATTCGTCTGCCGTATTTTTCTTTAAAGGAATTACCGTAACTTTCAATTATATCAAGAGTTTCAGTGGCGGTTTCCTTATTGTAGGGTGTAAGCGGATACAAGCCCTCTCTGTATCTTGTCAATCCCACAGGCACAACCGCTATACACTCAACATTCATTTTTTCAAGGTCCTCAATGGTTCTTTTTAATTCATCGCCGTCATTAATTCCCGGACAGGCTACAATCTGGCAGTTTATAGAAAGTCCGGCATCTGCAAAACGTCTTAACGCCTCTAAAGATTGCCCTGCAAAGCGGTTGTTCATCATTTTACAACGGAGTTCAGGATTTGTGGTATGAACGGAAACATTGATAGGACTGATGTGCATTTTGATAATTCTGCTGATTTCGTGTTCGGTAAGATTTGTAAGGGTAATGTAATTGCCAAACAAAAAGGAAAGTCGGCTGTCATCATCCTTGAAGTACAAGGTGTCACGCATACCCTTTGGCAACTGGTCAATAAAGCAGAAAATACACTTGTTGCGACAGGAATGTTCCTTATCCATTAAGTAACTGTCAAATTCAAGACCTAACTCCTGATACTCCTGCTTTTTGATTTTCACCTTTTTAGTATCGCCTTTTTGAGTTTTGATTATTAACTCAAGTTTGCTGTTCACCTGATAAAATCTATAGTCAAGAACGTCAACAATTTCGTTGCCGTTAATGGAAATCAACACATCTCCGGGGGCTATGCCCTTTTTGTAGGCACAACTTGATTTTTCAACATTTTTAATTGTAACAGCCATACTGCGCCCCCTAAAAAAACAATGGATAATTGATAATGGATAATGGATAATGAATGACGTGTAGAAAAATTCTTCTGTAAATAAACTTCCGTTCCCGACCGATTTTATAGACCGCCTACGGCGGTTATAGATTATGGTCAGGCAATAATCCCTCAAACTTTTCATTACGCCAAAAATACAAAACTAAAACAATAGGGCGGTCAGAAAAACTGTCCGCCCAACTTGTTGTTTAAATTACTTTGTTGCTGTTGCGTCGTCCTTAACAACAACCTGTCTGCCCTTATACATACCACATGTTGTACAAGCCTTGTGAGGTGCTGTTAAAGCGCCACAGTTTGGGCAAGTTGTAAGAGCAGGAGCGTCAAGCTTGTATACTGCTGAACGTCTTGTGCTTTTTCTTTTGTGAGAAGTTTTTCCGGTAGGTACTGCCATTTTAATTTCCTCCTTGTGATTTATAATTAGTCAATAATCTGTTTAAGGATTTCAAGCCTTGGGTCAACAGGCGCTTTGCAGCAACCGCAGTCGCCCTCATTTAGATTTTGTCCACATTTCTGACACAAACCTTTGCAATCGTCTTTGCACAGGAACTTTTTGGGTAATTCCAGCATAATATCAGAAACAGCCAAATCGTCGATTTCAAGTTGATAATCCGGAGTTTCAATATAATCGTCGTTTTCTTCGTCCATCAGTTCAACGGCTAACTTATGGTTAAATTTAAATACAAAGTGCTTTATGGTTTCGGTAAAACACCTGTCGCAATGAGTGAAAAAATCAAACTCTGCGGTAATAAATAAATCAACCAAACCGGCTCTGTTGACCGCCTCTACACAAATCTGAACCGGAGATTTGAATGGATAATCACCGTTAAGTTCAAAATCCTGCATAGGCAAGGAATAGTCAAGTTCAAGCCTGTGTCCGTCAATCTGAAAGACTTCTCTTAATTGAAGAAGCATAATGCACCTCCAAAGGACAAAAAGACATATTAAAACACTATTTGATATTATACAAAAAGAGGTTTGTTTTGTCAATAGATTATTGAAGTTTTTTGTAAGATACATTTAGAAAAACAAAAAGGCGGTTCAGATGAACCGCCTTGAAAGTTTTTCTGTTAGATTTTTTCGCAAACTGCGTTGATTGAACTTGGAAGTTCGCTTTCGTCAGCAGAGATAAGCATAACGATGTTTGTCTGTGCTGTTTCGGATAAATCCTGAAGTTTCTTTGTGAAAGCCTCGATACCCTCAACACCATCAGGACAAATCTTGAATGTTGAATCAACAAGAATATCTGTAACATCATAGTTGCCTGCACAGATACCGCTGATAAATCCAAAGAGCATATCGTATCCGCATACTGAATACTGCTCTGTGTCAATCAAACGAGCCTTTGAAGTAATATCGTAAGTAAGTTTTGCGCCCTTTTCGATAACTACAACATTACCCTGTGATGCAGCAACAGCCTCGTTAGCAAGTTGAATTAACTTCTTTGTTTTTCCTGAACCTTTTTTGCCGATAAGTAAAGTAACCATACTATACTTCCTCCTTGTATTTTGAACTTATTTATTATTTTAGTCTTGCTTCAAGTTCAGCCTTTTGGTCTTCATAACCCGGCTTACCAAGTAAAGCAAACATATTTTTCTTGTAACTTTCAACACCCGGCTGATTGAAAGGATTTACTCCCAGAATGTAGCCTGAAATTGCACAAGCCTTTTCAAGGAAGTAGATTAGATAGCCTAAATTAGCCTCGTCCATCTGTTCAACATTAAGAACGATATTAGGAACGCCGCCGTCGTTGTGAGCAAGAATTGTACCCTCAAAAGCCTTCTGATTAACAAAACTCATTGTTTTGCCTGAAAGGAAGTTAAGACCGTCAACATTTGTGGGGTCTGTGCCGAGAGTGATTTCTTTCTTGCATTTATCAAAAAGTACAACAGTTTCAAAGAGATTGCGCTTACCATCCTGAATGTACTGACCAAGTGAGTGTAAATCAGTTGAGAAGATAACGCTTGAAGGATAGATACCCTTGTTATCTTTACCCTCTGACTCACCGTAAAGTTGCTTGAACCACTCGTTCATCATTGTGTAAGCAGGCTCGTAGGAAACCATAATTTCTGTTGAGTAACCCTTATTGTAAAGGATGTTACGGATTGCGGCATATTTATAACAATCGTTTGTATATAAATCGTCGTTGTCAAACTCATCCTGCGCTTTCTTTGCACCGGCCATAAGTGCGTCAATATCAGCGCCTGCAACTGCGATTGGCAACAGGCCTACAGCAGTTAATACGGAATATCTGCCGCCTACATCGTCAGGAACAACGAATGTTTCGTAACCCTCTTTGTCAGCAAGTTCTTTCAGTGTTCCTCTTGCTTTATCTGTTGTGCAGTAGATTCTCTCCTTTGCACCCTCTTTGCCGTATTTCTTTTCAAGCATATCTCTGAATACTCTAAAAGCAATAGCAGGTTCGGTAGTAGTACCTGACTTTGAAATCATATTAATGGAAACGTCCTTGCCCTCGCAAAGTTCCATAATATCTGCAAGTGCAGAAGAACTGATAGAATTACCTGTAAAGTAAATCTGCGGTGTGTCCTTTGCAAGTGCGTTATAGTTTGGTGAAGTTAAAAACTCAATAGCGGCTCTTGCACCGAGATATGAACCGCCGATACCGATTACAACAAAAACATCAGTATCCTTTTTAATTTTTTCTGCCGCCTTTTTAATACGTGCAAATTCCTCTTTATCATAATTTGTAGGAATATCAACCCAACCGATAAAGTCATTACCAAGACCTGTTCCGTTATGAAGCGCTGTATGAGCAGCCTTTACCTGTGCTTCAATGCCGGCATACTCATCCTCTCTTACAAATCCGTTTAAGTATTTGTCAATTATTTTAGTAGACATATTCAATCTCCTCCGTAAAATTCATATGGATTACCAACCATACTAATTTATTTACTTAGGAACATTTTATCATAAAAAGGTTGTTTATGCAATATATAAATCAAAAATTTATAATGCTGTTAAAGCATTAAAAATGGCAGCCAGAACTGAACTGAAAGTCATTTTCTCCACCCTGTCCTTGGAAACAATATCGCAGGTTTTCAGTTTTTCCTTTCCGCTGTAGTATATTACCTCTCCCACCTTATCCCCTACATTGACAGGCGCTTCAATATCTTTTCGGAATTTACACTTGCAAACTACCTTTTCACTTGAGGATTTACTTGTGACTACAGAACCGGGTTTTGGGCAGTCAAGGCGGATTTCGTCTGTCATGCCGCCCTTGACCTCTATAGTTTTTGTAGCCTTTTTGGGGAGTGATAATTCCTCTGTTTTGTAATTTGCAAAGCCGTAGTCAAGGAGCGCCGCTGTATCCGCAAAACGTGAAGTTCCGTTATCGCAACCAAGCACAACAGCAATCAGGGATAGTCCGTCCCTTGTTGCAGTTCCGCTCATACAACAGCCTGCGTCATCGGTAGTACCTGTTTTAAGTCCTGTAATTCCGTTGTAGGTTTTCAAAAGTTTATTTGTGTTTACAATCTGAGTTTTACCTCCACGTAGATAATCAAGCCATATGGAAGTGTAGTCAAAAATCTTTTTGTGCTTTATTAACGCACTTGACATAAGGGCAACGTCATAGGCAGAGGTAATATGCCCCTCCTCGTCAAGTCCGTTGCAGTTTTTAAAGGTAGTATCTTTCATACCAAGTTCCTTTGCACGTCTGTTCATTTCATCAACAAAACCGCTTTCACTTCCGCTTATTGCCTCCGCAAGTACAACAGCGGCGTCATTTGCCGAGGCTACGGCTGTGGCTTTGATTAAATCGTCAACGGTCATCTTTTCCCCTTCCTCCAACCAAATATCCGAACCTCCCATTGAAGCCGCATGAGCAGAGGCGGAAAGGGTGTTGCTTAACTTTAATTTATTATTTTCGATTGCCTCCATTGTCAGCAACAAGGTCATTACCTTTGTGATTGATGCGCAGGGTCGTTTTTCGTGAGCATTTTTCTCAAAAAGAATTTTATTTGTTTCACTTTCCATAAGCACCGCTGTGGGGGCTGATATTTCCTCTTCACTTAAAGCAACTGTGCCGATGCTGAAAACAGGCAGAGCCAAAATAAAGCACAGAACTGCCGAAATTACTTTTTTACACATAAAAAACACCTCGTTCAAAAATATGAACAAGGCGCTATTATTATGCGTTTATTTTTCATCAATTAAACAAACTGCGTGAGCTGAAATACCGTCACCGCAGCCTGTGAAGCCAAGCTTTTCTTCGGTAGTAGCTTTGACGCTTATTTTAGCAACATCAACGCCACAGGCTTGAGCAATATTATTTCTCATTAAGTCGATATAATCCTTTAGCTTTGGACGTTGAGCAATTACAGTTGAATCAATATTCACGATTTTAAAATTGTTATCATCCAAAACTTCGCAGACCTTTTTTAAAAGCAGAATA
>JAQXSC010000041.1 GCA_029218825.1 Oscillospiraceae bacterium
GTATATGCAGCAGAGATTACAGTACCTGAATCACAGAATATGCTGACACTACAGTTCCAGGTATATGATGATACAAACTGGAAGCATCAGATTCTGGTAGTAAACAGCACAGTAACACCATACTCCGCATATGACGGAAAGATTGTTGTAGCAACAGCAAACGACAAGGGCGAAGTAAAAGACTATGTAGCTGACGAAGAAACACAGGCTACAAGCGAGTCAGAAACACAGCCAACAAGTGAATCATCTGAGGAAACACAGGCTTCATCAGATGAGCAGACAGTAACATACGGTTTGCATATGAGCGACGGTAACGGCTCAAACTGGAAGACAAATCCAATGACAGTTAACGGTGACGTTGCAACAGTTGAGATGCAGTTAACAGCAGGCACATACGAGTTTAAGATTACAGACGGAACAAACTGGTATGGCAACAACGGCACAATTGCAGACACAACTACAACAACATCACAGCACGGTTGGGATATGTCAGCAAATGACGGTAACTGTAAGCTTGAAGCTACAGGCGGTACATACACATTTGTTTACACAATTTCAACATCAAAACTAATCATCACATTTGTACCTGCTGAAACACAGGCTACAACTCCTTCTGAGGAAACACCAACAGAGCCAACTCCAACAGAGCCTACTCCAACAGAGCCGGTGGCTTCTGCATATAAGGTAGCAGGTAGTTTTAACGATTGGGGTAATTCAACTGACGTAATGTACTACACATCTGACGATGTTGTTACTGTTACATTTGATATAGCAGCAGGCACATATGGGTTCAAGATTACAGACGGTACAACTTGGTATGGTAACAACGGCACAATCGTAGATACTACTACAACAACATCACAGAACGGTTGGGATATGTCAGCAAATGACAACGACTGTACACTAAAAGCAACAGGCGGTTCATACACATTTACCTTTAACTTAACAACCAAAAAGTTGATTATTGTTAAAGAGGCATAATTAAATAATACCGAAGCCCCGCAGGAAACTGCGGGGCTTTTTTCTGTTATCCCCTTGTAAGTACAACTTTTTATGGTATAATATTAAGGAAAAGGAGGGTAAACAATGTATATTTATGATATCAGCAGAAGTATTCCCAAGTCACAACCATACGAGGGTGATCCGAAAACTGAGATTGAATTCGTAAAATCCATTGAAAATAATGATAGGTACAATTTGAGTGGTTTCTCAATGTGTACCCATACAGGCACACATATTGACGCTCCTTTTCACTATGATAATGAGGGACAAAAGATTAATGAAATCAGACTTGCGACTTTCTACGGCAAGTGTACGGTTATGTCATTTGATGGACTGATAACCGGTGAGGATATGGAGAAAATTCTTCCTTATTGCAAGAAACGACTTCTTATTCACGGCAACGGAAACAGTTTTCTACTATCCTCTGCCGCACAGGTAATTGCCGACAGCCGACTTGTCCTTGTGGGAATAGACGCACCCTCAATCTCCGCTGATTTTGAGGAGGATAAAACACACTTGATTCTTGCAAGAAGCGAAATAACAGTCCTTGAAGGCTTAAATCTGGAAAACGTAAAAGACGGAAGCGACTATACTCTTTGTGCTTTTCCAATACGCCTTGACGGATGCGAGGCTGCACCCTGCCGAGCAATTTTATTAGAACAGGAAAAAGGATTTTAGTATGAGCAAGTATAAAATATTGATATTTGATTTAGACGGCACTTTGGTGGATTCTCTGACGGATTTAGCAAACGCCACAAATAAAGGTTTGGAAGCAGTAGGGTTGCCTACCCACCCCATTTCTGCCTATAAGAAATTTGTAGGTAACGGCAGAGATATGCTTATTAAAAGGGCGATGGGAGATAAGAGTGACGATTTAGACCTGTATAAAAAGGTCGAAAGCGTTTTTGACAGGGAATACAAAATTCACAGCAACGATAATACCGCCCCTTATGAGGGCTGTGCCGAAATGCTGAATAAACTTGCAAATGCCGATATAAAAACCGCAGTGCTGTCAAATAAGCCTGATGAATTTGTGGCTGAAATTTTAAAGAAAGTCTATCCAAATCACGAGTTTTCAGTTGCTTGGGGAAATAAAGCGGAATATCCCAAAAAGCCTGACGGTACAAGCCTTAACGCAATTTTAAAGGAGTTATCCCTTAACCGAGAGGATTGCCTATACATAGGCGACAGCGATGTTGATGTGTTTACCGCAGACAATGCCGGTGTAGATATGCTGGGAGTTGAGTGGGGATTTCGCGGCAGAGAGGAATTATTATCCGCCGGTGCAAAAGTAGTTGTAAAAACTGCCGAGGAAATTTTGGAGTACATTGGCTTATGAACATAAATTATCAAAAGAAAATGGATAATTTAATTGCCGAAAATCAAAGTAATAACAGGGTTCCTACTCTGCTTTTACATGCCTGTTGCGCACCCTGTTCAAGTTATGTTCTTGAATATTTATCGGAATATTTCAATATTAAGGTACTGTATTATAATCCCAATATTAGCCCTGTTGAGGAGTACGATTACAGACTCCAAGAGGAACAACGGCTGATTGATACTTTGAATACTAAAAACAAGGTGGAACTAATTAGGGGCGATTATAACCCAAGCCTGTTTTTTGACGCAGTTAAAGGATTTGAAAAAGAGCCAGAGGGCGGCAAAAGATGTGAAATATGTTTTAGACTGCGACTTGAGGAATCAGCAAGATATTGCAAGAAAATCAATGCCGATTATTTTGCTACTACTCTAACGATTTCCCCACTTAAAAATGCCGAGAAAATTAACGCAATAGGAGAAAGTATCGGCGAAAAATACGGTGTAAAATATCTGTCTTCGGACTTTAAAAAGAAAAACGGGTATAAGCGTTCCATTGAACTTTCAAGGGAATATAACCTTTATAGGCAAAACTTTTGCGGTTGCATATTTTCAAAAACAGAGAGCAGTAATTGAACTGCTCTTTTGTTATATATTTATTTAAACATAGTTGATTTTTAATTAGTTGTATAAAAAAATATAAACCTCCAATAATACTATTGGAGGTGCTTTTATGAGTATGTATAACCAAAAAAGAAAAAGAAGCAAAAAAGAGCGTATAGGTTTTTATACTGCATTCTCAATATGCCTTGTTGCTGTGGGAATGGCAGCATATTCAACATATACAAATATGACAGGCGGTGCGGTAAAAGAGCCTACATCACCTACACAAGCGGTAAACAGGGTAGTCACAGGAGTAACCGAAAAGGCAACTAAAAAGCCAAAGGCTACAGAACCGGAAACAGTAGAAACTACTGCACCCACTACCATTGCCACAGTTCCCTCAACAGAAACCGCTGAAACAAAGACAGCGTTGGAAACTATGCTTACAGTAAACACAAGCCTGTCATATCCCCTTGACAATGCCAAGGTGCAAAAGGAATACAGCGAGGAAACTGTTTATAACAAAACATTGAACCAATGGGAAGCCCATACAGGCGTTGATTTTAAATGTAATGTAGGTGACAACGTCTATTCAATGGGTGACGGACAGGTTGAAAAGGTCTATAAGGACGATATTTTGGGCAAAACAGTTGTTGTAAAATCTGCAACTTACACCGCATATTACAGCGGTTTATCGGATAATGCAAAGGTTAGCAAGGGTCAGAAAATTTCAACCGGTGACGTGATTTCAACAGTCGGAACAGTTCCCGGAGAGGTGATGGACGATTCTCATATTCATATTGCAATCAAGGTTGGCAATCAATATGTTGACCCATTAACTTTGATAAATAACAATGAATAAATTTTGAAATTCTGCATATAATATGATTAGTGAAATTGCCCTCGTTTCGTTTTTAGGGGCAACCTGTTTACAATAGTAAACAGTAAAAGGGGCTTTCGTAAAGAAAGCCCCTCATCTTTTGTATCTAATTTTATTTAACTAAACTGTACTGAATATCAGTAGCGTCTTTGATTGTAACTCTGCCGCTCTTGTTAAAGTCAGCCAGACTAATCTGTTCGCTGTCGAGTGTTGTCAACAGTACAAGATATTTTTGAATAGCGGTAACGTCGGAAATATCCACTTTTTCATCTCTGTTTACATCGCCTTTTTCATACTTTGATTCAACAGGATATGGGTAATATGTAGGGTCTGTGTTGCCTGACGGAGTTATATCAGCGTCATAGCAGGTTGTACCACCGTTGTTTGTTGCGGTCTTTCCGTTCAGTGTGTATGTAGCGGAGTCGCTTAATTCCAAGTCTAAAGTCTGTTTGCCGTTATTTCCTGTGTTAAAGATTACTTTGTTGCAATCTGTTGAAACAGTAAATGAATAAGTGCCGTCACCATTTGCAGTCATCGGTGAACCCGGCCATGCAGGACCTGTAGCGGATGCGTCATTCCAAGCATAGCAGTTAAATGTAGTTCCTGTCCATTGTCCGTTAGGATTAAATGTTACTGTATATGCGGCAGGTTTTTCTGCTTTTGTATATACATAGGTTTGCTGACAGGCAACTTCACCGCCTACATAACCCTTAACAGTTACGTTGTAAGTTGCGCCCTTTGTGTCAGCAGAAGTGCCGATTGTAACAGTCTGACCATTTGTAAATTCAACAGGAGTAGTTCCGTTGTATTCATATGTTGCTCTGTCAACATTTTTTGCACTTAATCTTACGGAAATTGTATCTGTGTAATATCTTCCACTTGCAGTATCTGATGAAACCTTTGGCTCGTCGTCTTTGAACAGAACTACGATACCTGTTGCACCCATCTGACCTGTCAATGTGCTTCCGTTACAGGTGAATGTTGCGCCTGACACTTTATCCTCATAAGTTCCTGCCTCAAGTGTATGAACAGGAATGTTTACACTTGCACTGTTGCCTTTGCAGTTTACAATTACAATACCGGAAGTTCCGCGTTCGTTGTATGCAAAGTTGCCGGAATTTGAAATATATTCGCCTTCTCCTGCCATTGCGTTATGGAATTGGTTAATAGCCTTAACCTCTGTACTGCTCCAAGAACCATCGTCAGCGTCACCTAAAACAGTTTTGTAAGGATCGCTTGGACGTGCAAAATACATAGCAGTGTTTGCTCTTGCAGCCGCTAACGCCCATCTCTTGTTGATAGTGTTAGTGGGCAGAACTGCGTTATCTCTTACTGCGTCCATATAAATATCGTGGGATTCTGACCAAGTGATTGCATTTTTAGCAGTCATACCGTTTGAGTAACCGCCTTGATATCTTGAAGGATTACCGCCTACTGCGTCAAAAATGCCGTAATATGTTGAACTGTCTGTAATTTCAAAATACTTTAAGTATGATGAATAAGGTCTGTCAACACCGCAACTGTTTAGAATTTCACCATAATAGAACATATCCTTGCCGTATGTTGACTTTGCGTATTCATTTGCTCCGCCTACAACAACAGGCCAGAAATCAGATGCGTACTGACCATCATCGGGATTTTCGATGTGCTTTGCAGCGTCAATACGGAAACCGTCGATACCTGTATCAATACATTCTTTAAAGTAGTTTAGGATTGCGTTTTGAACAATAGGATTACTTGTGTCAAGGTCAGGTAGGTGGGAGGTTGCGCCCCTTGTCATATCGTAAACACTTTCGTCCTTTGTAAAGCGGTTTGGATCTTCCTTGTATTGCATATCAAAGAACGGATTGTGGAATGCGTTTGCTTCCATAATATCCTTTGCATAAGTCCATGCCATTGGAGTAACGTGTTCAATAGTGTTAGGATTTGAAAGCATTACATCGCTCTCATCACCGTTTGTACCAAGGTGGTTGATAACTGCGTCAGCAATAATCTTCATACCTAAACTGTGAGCCTTGTCGCAAAGGCTCTTTAGTTCACTTTTTACGCCCAGTGCGTTGTTAGGCTGTTCGTTAAGTTGAAAACCGGCCGGCTGATAGTACATCCACCAACCTGTGTCGCCTGACGGCCCATAGTAAACCTTTACACCGGCGGTTTCTGCTTTGATTGTATTAGGCGGTGAAACCTGAATTGTTGTGTAACCTAAAGAAGCAAGTTGCTCTAACTTTGCTTCAATATTTTTGTATGACCAGTTCCACGCCTGTAGAATAACACCGTCATCAACAGTACTTGCAAGGTTGTATCCTGCAGAAGTGCTGTTTGTATCAACATTTGCAGACACTTCTTTGTTATCGGTTGCAACAGCGTTAACAGTGTAACCTGCCGCAATAACACTCGAAAGTATCATACTGAAAACAAGAACTGCGCTGATAATCTTTTTCTTCATCTAATTATCCTCCTACTTTAAAGCCTCAAAAAGACATTTTATTATACATTATATATAATAAAATAAAGACAACTTTAAAGCAATTCGTTTTTTATACAAAAATGGTGCTGATATTATGTGTATAATGCTAGTGTAATAAATAAAAAAGGTGGGCGTTGCCACCCACCCAAAAATTTATCTTTCACTTTCGTGCCATTCTTCATTACCGAAAATAAAATCATCTATATCGCCGGTATCAACAAATCTGAATTTCAACATATATAGCACCTCCTTAATGCTTTAGCAGTAATGGGGTGCCGAAAAAACTATTCCGTTATTTTAAGATAGTTTTCAATAATCTCAGCAACTTGTTCACAAGTCAACTTTGTTCTGTTAATACATAAGTCGTAATTTTCGGTTAGGCCCCATTTTTTGCCTGAATAAAAATTATAATAGTTTGATCTTGATTTATCTGTTTTCTGCACAACTTGTTCAGCCTTTGACGGTTTAACACCCTTTAAGTCAATAGCGCGTTTTACCCTAAAGTCCAAGTCAGCATAAATAAATACTCTAAGAACATCATTTCTGTCCCTTAATATGTGGTCGGCACATCTGCCTACAATTACACAAGGACCTTCATTGGCGACCTTTTTAATAATCTTGTGTTGCAATATATACAGTTTGTCATTAACCGGCAGATTGTCGCCTACAGAATAGGTGTTGCTGAAAGAGTATAATCCCAAGGAAAGTGAGTAAAGCAAACTGTTTGTTGCTTTCTCGTCAACGTTTTCAAAAATCTCCGGAGCGATATTACTCTCCTTTGCAGCAATAGAGATAAGTTCCTTATCATAAAACTTAACCCCTAATTTTTTAGACAATTCCTCGCCGATTTCACGTCCGCCGCTTCCGAATTGACGGGCAATAGTGACAATCCTGTTATTATACATACTACCACGCTCCAAAAAGGTATCACAAAAATATCAGTTCTTGATTTACAAACTATAATATCATATTATATGTAAAAAGTCACTAAAAAATTACACAATTATAAAATTTTTGTGATAAATTACTAAATCGACAATCATAAAATAGTCAATTTTACTTATTTCAGGTTCATTGTTTTATAGAATAAAATCATTTTTGTAATAATATGAATGTGGCAGAAGAATAATAATATTGGCATAATCTTGGTAAAAATGACGTTTAAAATAAAATATTAAAAATTTATTTAAAAATTTTCAAAAAAGTATTGACAATAGTGGATTCTTGTAATATAATACGAGATACACTGTTGAGAATGATTACATCATTGTAACAGCAGTGAGGACCTTGAAAATTAAACAACGAAAGTAAAGAAACCCGTAATGAACTTTGAGGAAACTCGAAGAATTACAAGTGAACCAAACACTGAAAAATAAGGATAACGAACACGTTAGTGTTAAATGAGCATCAAGGCTCTAAGATAGGTTTGAACGCCGAAAGGTGTTTAGATACAATATTTTAGAGAGTTTGATCCTGGCTCAGGATGAACGCTGGCGGCGTGCCTAACACATGCAAGTCGAACGGAACTGCATTTTCAGAT
>JAQXSC010000042.1 GCA_029218825.1 Oscillospiraceae bacterium
TTCTGTTTTGAGCTGTGTCAAAGCAATTTTTGTGATTCCCATAACAATCAGAGCAAGGTAAGAGACCCAATACAGTATTATATTAAAGAATGCTGTGTCAGTATATGAAAATAGGTTCACCGAATAAATATATCCGTTAATTGGGTTCGGATAAAGAGGCAATACAATCAGCATAAAAGAAAACAAATCCACAATTCCAAAAAGCAAACTGCACATTCTTTGAAGGTTCGCTTTATTCTCTTTTTCTGCAATGGAAAGCAGCTTTTCTCCAGACAATAACTCATCAATAGTCACCGAAAAGAACTTAGATATTTCCTTTAGTGAGTCAATGTTCGGATATCCTCTGCCGGATTCCCATTTGGAAATAGCTGTTCTTGACACATAAAGTGCTTCTGCTAACTCCTCTTGTGTCAGTCCTTTATTTTTTCTAAGTTCCTGTAATTTTTCATTAAATTCCAAAGTACAACCTCCTACCTCATTTCCTTGCAAAGAAAGACCTGTACTAAACCTTTATAAATCAGAAACAGTCCCAGGCTAAAAAGCATTGAGCCAATAATGTCTGTAATCCAATGCACCCCTGAAACCAATCGTCCGACCACCATAAATAAAGAAAAGGCAATAGAACCTACTGCTATTACTTTGCTTAAAGTATTCTTCTTCATTCTTCGAAGTGCCTGCTCGACCAATGTCGGCATAACTGTTACCACAAGAAGCGTTGTTGACGACGGATATGAAGCCTCCATAACCCCATTCATAAGTATCGGTCTGTAATTAACTGGGATTGCCTCAAACAAGAGATAACATCCAATCACGATCACATAATAAACTCCCAAAATTATAATATCAGCATCTACCTTAAAAAGATTCTTTCTTTGCAGCAACTGACAGAAGCCCATTCCGGCAAATATCAAACATACAAATAAGGGTACAAGCCCCAACCAATCTGTAATTGTATATAGTAACATGTTGGCACCTGTCAGTTTATGAAACCAAAGGTTCCAAGTTGCAAACCCTACATCCGTTCTGTTTTGTCCAACCGGCTGTACATCTACTGTTTGTATTAAAATCGTCCAAACAATAAACGCAATTGTAAATACACTACCGATAATCAATGACTTTTTCCCATTCTCTTTCATATTCTTAATCCTTTCACTTTTGAATTTGCCTTTCGGCTGAATCCAAAATATCAAAAGACATGAATAATGGAAAGAAACAGGCTTTCACATGCGTGATATGATTCGTAACATCCGCATAAATTCTGGATTTCTCAGCAGTTTGTTCATAGACGAATAATGCGTAAACTTCTATTTTTCGCTTGCTCCCATTATACTGCATCTGGTTTCAAAATGATAGTAGGCATTATTACTTGTTGCCCAAGAATGATTGCTTGCAATCGTTCCTGGGCGGCAAGTCCACAAAGGGGTAGCTGGCAAAGCCAGCGCAGGGGAAGTGTAGCTTCCTCTGGATGATTGGAGCAGAGATGACTTCTGCAAAAATCATCGGCTTCCGGCAGGGGCTTTCGGCAGAACGCAATGCACCAACTTTAGGTGGTGTATAATTGCGCCCTCTAACGAGGGGTTAGCTCTCGCCGTCCTCCGTTGTCGCTTCTTTCTTTCGCTTCTCAATCAGCAAGTCCAGTTTCTTTTGAACGGCTTCGCCATGAAAGATGAAAGTCAAAAGTTCCATCACATCATCGTCCGTCAGCAGGGTCGGCTCTCGCAGAAACTTCTCCAACATTCCGGCACGAGTGCAAAGGCGGTGGGTTCTTTCGCTTCGGGTCAACTGTTTCAGCTTGTGTTCCAACTGCTTTTCCTTGTGCTTGGCTGCGGTCAATTTCTTCTCCAGCTTGTGTTGCTGTTGTTTCAGTTTTTCCAATTCTTCACTTGGCATCGGGGCAACTCCTTTCAGATTTTTGATAATGGGCAAAACAAAAGACACGAACTTTTTACGGTTCGTGCCTTTTGGCTTGGTCATTATTTGATTTTTATTGTCTGTGTGAAACTGAAGTTTTCTAATCGTACTTATCCTATTAGGGATTAGCGAATAACAAATTCAATCTCCGCACTTTCATAATTCTGACGCAAAGTTCCAAGCATTTTTTCTTTCTCTCTGATGTGTGATTCCGTTTTTTCATTCACAGGAATGCAGACCTTTATCTTCATACCGATTTTGTAAACAGTAAAGCAATCCTCGCCAAGCTCCGTTGCATTGACTACCGCATCGCAGACAGCTTTCTCTTTCGTAACGCCGCCCGTAAGCTCACGGAAAGCAGAAAAGAGAATAACGAAAGGTTCTTTTATCGACCATATACAGAGTACTGTAACAACAAAGAAATCTCCAGTGTAATGAAGAAAGCCAAGTGTTGATTCAAGTGGGATGAATTGCAATATCAGCACTGCTACACCAATTGCTGCCGATTGCAAGCCGTCAATCAAATTAGTTTGTGCCTCTGCTCGCAGCATCGTGCTTGTGCTGTTCGTTTTCTTGTATTGGCTGCGGTTAAAGAACGCAAGCCCAAGGCAAAGCACAGCCATTACCGCACCATACAAAGGAAGAGGTGCTGTTTCCATTATCTGACCTTCTCCATGAATGAAGTAATTAAAGGCAATCTGTGCGGACGATACCACGGCGTAAACCATCATAATAATCAACAGCACGGATTTGAACACTGCATACAGCGGTTCAAGGAAATACAGTCCATGTGGATAATGTTTCGTGCTTCGCTTACTTACCTTGGATATAAGCACTGCTGCAAGCGCCGACAACAGACCAATGAGTGAAAAGAACCCATCAAGGAACATCATTTGAAGGTCAGTCAAAAAATACATCCATATGCCTGCACCTGTGATAATGGCGTTGACAACGGTAGTCACGATTAAGGCTCTGTTCTCAATTTGCTTCTGTGTAAGATTTATGCTTTTTCTGTTCATTCTGCAAATTCCTCCGCATCATTTCGTAGTTTCTCAACTTTGCAGCGGAAACAGTCTAAGTATTTTTTGATTAAGCGCAAAAGTTCCTCATGTTCCTCCGCAGTCATTTCGTCAAAGACTTCATTTTCTGCTTGTTCTATGGGTAAAATTCTTTCTTTGACGATTTCTGTACCCTTATCAGTTAAACTGATTTTCAATTCTCTGCCAACACCGCTCTGAAAGTCAATCAGTCCATCCCTGTTTAACTTTTTTACAGACGAATTCACAGTCTGCTTATTGAGAAGTGTATGCTTATAAATCTGTGTTTGAGTACAACCATCACCAAGCATGAGAATGGCTTGCAGGATAGCATACGCACTATCCGAAAACCCCTGTGTCACGCATATTTCGTGATAAAACTCGTTAATGGAATTATTTAATCGGTCAAATTCCTGTAAGACCGGATGCTGTTCAAATAGCATGGCGACCCTCCTGTGTATGAAATCATACACATATTATAGTATGATTTCATACTCGTGTCAATTAGTTTTGAAGAATAGTTACAAACAGTTCAAAAAATGCAGAACGCACCCACAGTGCTACATACTTTCTGTACATTTGTTAGTATCTCAATACTATGCTATGTAATTGCGGTCAAAACATCAAGTGCAGACCCGACATTTTGACCGTAAATCAACCCTTATTGATACATCACTTCATTGTTCGTCTGGAACGCATTTGCTGTTCTCTGATACGCTCTTTCACGCTCTTGCGGTAGTCTCTGATAGACATATCCACGGGAACAGGCTGACTGTCCGGCACATACTTGTGGTGGGGCATACGCTCCATATCCAGTCGCATATTGTAGTAGAAGTTGCGATACTGCTCATCAGTAGCATCCTCGTACAGCTTAACTGCCAGACTGAAAAACGCTTTCTTGGCAGTAGGGTCAACTGCCAGAGCTGCGGCGTGGCGAAGTCTTTCAACGGTCAGTTCACGCTTCGGGCATCCGAAAGTAAACAGAATTTTCTTTTCATTCATACTCATCATCATAGTGTTGTCCTCCTTAGTCATTGTCGGCTTTTGCATGAAAGCCATTCTGTTTTGCGTATTCACTTGCTTTTCGTCTGCGTTCCTCGCTCATCGGCGGTTGCAGACGGATGGATAATCTGGACTTGTCCAGAACATAAGAAACCCCGCCTTGCTCGCAGAACTTTTCCAATCGGCACAAGTCAGGGTGTTTCTTACCGAAATTCGCCAGTCGCTTTCGCAATCCGGCATTGTAGGTGTAAATGCTTGCTGTGTCCTCGCCCTCATTAAAGAGGATGATGGTCTCTTTTTCATACTTGGTCAGTTTCGCCATATTCGTCCTCCATGTCATAGGTGCTGAGTTCTGCCAGTTTCATGGTCAGCTCTGCTTCGTAGTAGCCTGTCATTTCCTCTCGGAGAGTGCGGAAAAAGCAGGGATACCAACGCCCGGCACAGTCCGCAGACAGCTTGACTGCAAGATTGAAAAACAGCTTCTTAGTCTCACAGTCGGGGGCAAGGACGGCAATCATGTGAAGTCGCTCCACCGTTGCTTCACGATTGGGACAGCCGAACGCATACAGGGCTTTCTTCTCAAAAATGGTCATGGTCATAGATTTGTTCCTCCTTGAATTTGATAAAATAAAAGCGACAGAGACTTCACAAGGAAATAACTGTCGCTTCATTTACGATATGAAATTGTGGGGTTAGGACTTGATAAATTCACGAAGTCCGTAATTGAGGGTGGCAACTCTGACAATCAGCCATTCAGCGATATGGGGAATGATGAATACCGCAAAACTTACTGTCAGCATCTTTACTGCTTCTGCTCCGGCAGTCACACCGAACACAAAACCGATAACCGTGATTAGGAATATCAGCCCTGCAAGCAGATTGAAGATGATTGCAGAGAAGCTCGTGAAGAAGATACCCACCCATTGAATGATGGTTACTGCCAACATCAGCGGCAGAGCCAACAGCTTGAAAAACATCCTTATCAGAGCCATACTTTTCTCCTTACTCGGCTTTTGAGAAGAATGGGCTGTGGAAGATTTCGCACATCAGCAAAACGCCCATTGTAAAGCCGTATTTGAATTGAGTTTCGCTTGTCATATTGCCTTCATCGGCGTTTCTGTCCAT
>JAQXSC010000043.1 GCA_029218825.1 Oscillospiraceae bacterium
TTGCCCGCTCAGTTGCGCCCTGCGTGCGCACGAGCGATGGCTAAAGAAAGCGCACGCAGGGCGTACGCTTTCTTGTTATTCAAGACATTTATATATTAAATCTGCAATTCTTTGTGACGAATTACCGTCTAAATCATCAAAGAACATATTTCTGAATCTTTCGATTTTCTCCGTTTCAAAGTCCTCGTTCTTTATCGCCTCTAAAAGAGTGTATAAAGAAGTACAGATTTTACCCGGAATGTATAATTTGAAATCAAAGTAGAAATCTCTGGACTTAATATATGATTGCAAGTCATAAGCATAAAACAACATTGGAATATCCAGTAATGAAGATTCAAAAACAAGAGAAGAATAGTCTGTGATAACCAAATCGCTGACAAACAGCAAATCGTTAATCTCTGTATTTTCAGACAGGTCTATTACCCTATCCTTATACTCTGCAGGAATAGGATGCTTTTCCTGAATGAAAGGATGATGCTTAATGATAATAGCATAATCATCACTTAATGAATCATAAACATCATTAATATCAAATAACTCCATAGGATAATTTGCATCAGCCTTTAAATTACCTCTGAATGTAGGCGCAAACAGAATAATTTTCTTACCTTTGAAGTTTGGATATTTTTCAAAGAATGACTTTCTGAAATTGTTTTTGTACTCTTCATCAAAGAAAATATCAGTACGTGCAATACCGGTAGGTACAACATTTTTTGTAGCAATACCAAAACCTTCGGAATGACATTTTTTACAATATTCGGAACTAACCGTTACATAGTCGTACGACCTGTGATTCCTTGTAGGTTGTGGAGAACCCTTTGGCTTACCTATACGTGTAAAACCAAATGTTTTAAAGGCACCGCAAGCATGCCACAACTGAATAAGTTTAGTTTCAGGCTTTAAATCCAAAAGGTGTATTTGAGGAGTGTATTCGTCAAGGATAATAACCTTGCTTGTTGCACAAGCCTCGGTGAAATCATCAATTTCTTTTTTAGTCATATATCTAAAAGACTTTGTGTTAAACAAGAAATTAATATCTAAGTTCTTATCATCCTTGAGTTTATTATAAACAAACTCAAAATTACCTGAAATTTCCTCACGTCTTGCAGAATAGAAAGTAATCTTATTGGGCTGTACTTTTTTATGCTTTTTCATTTTATACTTAAATCTGATTAAGCCCCTTTTAAACTTATCCATAGTAATATGCTCTCTGGATGTTGAGGATAATCTGTATAAAACATATGAGAATAAACGTGCCAACTTATTTTCAGACTCAATCTTTTTAGGCATTGAGGTAAATCCGGTAAAGGTCAGTAAACCCTCGATTACAAATATAGGTACAAGACCAAGAGAACACAGTAAGCAAATGACTTTGAATAAACCATCTAATTTTGTGGTAATAGAAGAAAATCTTGCTGTTCTCTTAATCTTTTCAATACGTTTGGTAATGTGATAATGGTCACCGCAATCTTCAAAAATATAGAACTTCTTGTCCTGCGAAAATTCCTTTGGTGTAATATCAATCTTTACCTTTTCCTCGTAAAAATCCGCAAAACTCAAATTAAAGTAAAAATCGAAAGGCAGGTTTTTACCTCTTGTTTTCCAGAATAAGCAATCTAATCTGTAGGTATATGTGCCGGAAAACATACATTTACCGCTGATGTATGTAATGTTTTCCATCTTAATAACCAAAGGTATTCTTCTGTCCTCTTGTTCATTTTCAAAATACAGAATGACCTTAGGAGTGGAAAGAAAACGTGAATTTATGGACTCGTCAATAAATTCACCGGTAATGCTAACGGTCATATCCTGTTTTTCAACATTAATGTAATTAATATTTAAATTATATTGCAATATAAACCCTCCGCAATATTACTTAACTAATTCGTAAAATTTCTTAACAGCCTCATCAATGGGGTAGTCTTTTCCGTAAACCGAGGAAGAACCTGCAACAAACATATCTGCACCACGTTCGCGCATTTCCTGACAATGATCCCAACTTACGTGTCCGTCAACCTCAATGATTATATTTTTACCGCTTTCTACAACAATTTGTTTAAGTTTTGAAAGCCTTTCCATACTGTTAGGTGCCATAGGCTGCCCGGCAAATCCCGGATATACAGTCATAAGCAGAACACCCTCAACTTCATCAAGAAACTCTGATACAGTTTCTACCGGAGTATCGGGACTTATAGCAATACAGGGTGACGCTCCCCTGCTTCTGATTTCAGCAAGAACATCGTGAGAATTTTCACAAGCCTCAAAGTGAACAGAAACAAAGTCCCCCTCGCCTATTTCCATTTTATCAAAATACTGCTGTGGTTCAAAAGCCATAATATGAATATCCCTGCGGATATTTTTCATAGGTCTTTTAAAACTTTTCACCATATTTGTATCAAATGTAATGTTTGGAACAAATTTGTTGTCCATAAAATCAATATGCAGAAATTCAACACCTAAAGAATCTAATGTTTCAATTTCCGAATAAAGGTTCAACACATCAGCACACATTACTGACGGAGATAAAATACCACCCATAATAACCTCAATTAATCGTTTATTACCATTACTTTACTGTAGAATTCTTTGTTTTCTTTCATTATATTCAGACCCTCGTCCATATTTTCAAGGGTAAATCTGTGAGTGATTAATGGTTTAACTTTAATAACGCCGGAAGCCATAGCGTCAACGACAATACTCCAATCGCTTTTAGGAGTATTATTATAACTTGAATTCCAAGTACCGAAAATAGAAAGTTGTTTTCTTAAAATCTGCCAATAAGTATTTTGTGGGAAAGTAAAATCGCCGTGAGGATTTCCAACAAAAATAACCTTACCGCCGGAGGCAACGCTGTCAAGACAATTACAAGCGGTAGTTGCGATACCAACAGCCTCTATAGCAATATCAGCGCCGTTGCCGTTTGTCTGCTCCATAACCCATTGAATAGGATCGCCGTGAGAAGCATTGAAGTAATCATTGAATCCAAGTTCCTCGATAAAATCGTAATTATTCAAATCGGTACCAACTAATAATACCTTTTTAGCACCCCAAGCCCTTGCCCATTGTGCAATAAGCATACCGATAGTTCCGGGACCGTAGATAACAACTGTATCGCCGATTTCAATTTGCGCACGTCTAAGTGCGTGTAAAGCCACGGCAACAGGCTCCGCCATTGCAGCCTCTTCAAAGGGGAGATTATCAGCAATAGGAACAAGATTCCAAACAGGAACTCTTACATATTCCGCAAAAGCACCGTCGGAACGAGAGCCGAGATAATCATAACTCTTGCAGGTTTCATACACACCTTTGTTGCAACTTGTACACTTCTTGCAAGGAATAAGAGGAAATACAGCAGCGTGCATACCTACAAGATGCTCATTCTCTTTACTTGCTGCGGCAACAACCTCACCGGCAAATTCATGACCGGGGATAGTTGGAAAATGGTAAGTGCCGTTTACAAATATTCTGGGAATATCTGAACCGCAGATACCACAAGCCTTTACTTTTAGTAATACTTCGTCTTCCTTTAATGTAGGAACAGGATAATCCTGATATCTTAAATCATTAACACCGTGCAAAACACGAGCCTTCATCATTTCCATAATTATTCCTCCGTTTATCAACTATTAATAATGGTTTCAAAGGTTTCTAAATCTTCAATAGTAGTAATTTTGAAATTTCTTTCACTGCCTTCAACAAGTCTGATTTTCATATTATGTCTGTAGGCAATTTCACTGCTACCGGCAGTATTTGCAATTTCATCATCGGTAACACTGTTGTGTATATCATAGTATTTCTTGAAATTAAAACTTTCAGGTGCCTGTCCTGCGAATAATTCCGAACGTTTTAAAAGACTTCCTATAGATTTACCGTCGGAACTTTGATAAATTGTGTCCTTAACGGAGATAACAGGCATAGCGCCGTCATCCTCAACAGCACCCACAATGCAATCGTCAATAATTTTATCGGATACTAAAGGACGAGCAGCGTCGTGAATGATACAAACATCAGTGTCCTTTGAGTTTTCATCTATTGACTTTAAGCCGTTGTAGATTGAATGCTGACGAGTTCTGCCGGCAGGAGCGTAACCGCAAATTTTAGTTATGCCGTATTTTTCGGCACATTCCTCAACATATGATTTCCATTCATCACTAACAACAACTACAATATTATCTATATTTTTGTGATTTTGGAAAATTTCAAGACAATAAGCAATAATCGGTTTATCATTGACTAAAAGGTATTGTTTTGGGCGGTCAACACCCATACGTGAACCTACACCGCCTGCAAGAATAACCGCTGTATTCATAAGTACCTCCAAATATAGAGTTTAATTTATTGTACTATTTTATCGACTTATTGTCAATTTTTATAATACATAAATATATAGAAACCCACAATATTACTCTATTATATTCTTAAGTATATTACTTATAATTGATTATGTCAATTTTTGTAAAAACAATGTAACCATTATAAACTTAATTCTTGCATTGATTATTTCTTTATGATAACATAAGTGTGGAGTGATTTTATGGAAACATACAATATTAAACAACTTAAAAAGACAAGCAGTGGATTGGGCTTCTACTGTTTTGCCGTAATTATATTATTCTTAATTATACCGAATATAATAGCATTAATCTGCGAAATATTCGGAGTTGACTATGAAAGTAATACTTCGTCATTTTTTATTTCCGGTTTTACTTCAATTACAGCATTTTTTGTTACAGGACTGATATATTGCTTTATATCAAACACCCCTTTGCAAAGTGTAATACATATTAACAGAGTGAAAATAACAAGAATTTTGCCGTTTATTGCAATCGGTTTCTCGGTATCTTTGCTGTCAAACTATATTTCAGATATTATTTTATATAATTTCTCTGCAATAGGAATTCCCTTTGATAATACCTCTGAAGACGTTAATTGGAGCACATATAAATTTGCACTTGAAATCATAGAAACTGCCGTAATTCCTGCTGTATTTGAGGAATTTGCATTCAGAGGAATTATACTGAATAAACTAAGAAAGTTCGGCGACAGTTACGCTATTATAATTTCTGCACTTCTGTTCGGCTTAATGCACGGAAATTTATCACAAATACCTTTTGCATTCATTATAGGTTTGGTAATCGGTTTTACAGCAGTAAAAACCAACTCACTAATACCGGGAATACTCATACATTTTTCAAACAATCTTTTTTCAATAACAATGAGTTATATTAAGAATTCAGATATGATTAGTACACAGTTATATTTGATAATACATTTTGTAACTGTAATGGCTGTTGTAATTTTAGGATTGGTATCAGTTGCCCTATTATGTAAAAATAAAGAATTTTTCAGTTTGAATAATAATACTGAAAATGATTTGCCGCTAAAATCCAAAATATCAAAAAGTCTTTTAACTGTAGGAATGATATTTTTCATAGTTATTATCACTCTTGAAACTGTAACTGACACATTAGGTAAATTAGTATGAATAAAGAATATTTTATGAAACTGGCTCTTGAGGAAGCGAAAAAAGCATATGAACTCGGCGAAATTCCCATAGGTGCAGTAGTTGTAAAAAATAACGAAATAATTTCTACAGGCTACAATAAACGTGAATTAAATAAAAATGCTCTTCTCCATGCTGAAATTGAGGCTATATATAAAGCCTGTGAAAAATTAGGCGGTTGGAGATTATGGGAATGTGAGTTATATGTAACTTTAGAGCCTTGTCCTATGTGCGCCGGTGCTATTGTTAATGCACATATTCCAAAGGTATATTTTGGAGCATATGACCAAAAAAACGGTAGTTGTGGTTCTGCAATTAATGTTTTATCAATGCCAAACAACTTTAAACCCTATTATGAAGGCGGAATTTTGGAAGAAGAATGTAGGAATATAATTAAAGATTTCTTTAAAAGATTAAGATGAAAACAACCCTTGTACATTGGCGTACAAGGGTTTATTTGTTAGTCTAAATTCAAAACGCTGATTGCGTCATTGATTGTCTTTTCAAAGGCTTCCTTGCCGTATTTATCTACTTCAGCCTTATTTCTGTTGCCATGAGTTAAGCAACCGGCACCGCCGATACAACCGCCCTCACAAGCCATACCTTCAATAAAGTTCTCCTGGAGTTTGCCTTTACTTGCTTTTAGCAGAGCAACTTTACACTCGGCAATACCGTCGCAGGATACAGCATTTAATTCAAAATCATCAAGATTCTGTTCTTTTAGTGCCTGAGTAACAGCGTCAGACAAACCGCCTACACGAGCAAAGATACGTCCGTAATAGGAAGCATTATTAAGGACATCCTCCCCAAGTTCCGTAATATCCAAGCCTTTACTGTCAAACAATGCCTGTAATTCTTCAAATGTGATTACAGAGTCGATATATTCCTTAACCTCATCTCTCTGAAATTCTTTTTTCTTTGCAGTACAAGGGCCGATAAATACTACCTTTGAGGTTTTATCGATTGATTTTATGTACTTGGCAATAGTAGCGGCAGGAGAAAGATTGTGAGAAATATGTTCTTTCATTTCAGGCATTTGCTTTTCAATATAACTTACAAAAGCAGGACAGCAGGAACTTGTTAAAAATCCTTTTTCAACTAATTCTTTTGACTCTGAAAAAGCAACCATATCTGCACCTAAAGCGGCCTCGACTACAGTATGGAATCCAAGCTTTTTAATACCGGTAATTACCTGTCCTAATTTTGCATATTTGAATTGGCTGGAAATAGACGGAGCAATTACAGCATATACCTTATAATCTTTATTATCATTACTGTTTTTCAGATAGTCAATTACGTTCAAAATAAATGACTTATCCATCATTGCGCCCCAAGGACATTGATATACACAAGCACCGCACTCAATACATTTGTTGTTATCAATTTTAGCGGAGTGTGTTTCGCTTGTAGTGATTGCGTTTACTTTACAAGCCATTTCACAAGGTCTTTTGTGGTTGGTAATAGCGCTGTAAGGACAAACTTTTGAACACTGACCGCATTCAACACATTTTGTTTTATCAATGTGTGCTACGTGGTTATCGTCAAAAGTAATTGCGTGTTTGGGGCATACGTCTTCGCATCTGTGTGCCATACATCCACGGCAAGCTCCGGTTACCTCGTAGCCGCCCATTGGACATTCGTCACAGGCAATATCAATAACTTCAATGATGTTAGGGTTGGACTTGTTACCACCCATTGCTAATTTAACACGTTCCTTAACAATAGCCCTTTCCTTGTAAACACAACATCTGATTGTAGGCTCTTTACCGGGAATAATCATATCCGGAATATCCAACAAATAATCTTTAAGTTTATCCTCCCATGCAAGAGATGCAACAGCACGCAGAACCTTATATTTCAAATGCTGAACTTTTGTATCAAACTTTCTCATATTTCCTCCTAAAAATAACTAACCTTAATTTTCTTGCCCATCTTTTTCAAACAGTTAGACAACTCTGTAACAAGATTCATTTTAATGTTAAAGTTAATAGGTAAATCCGGGTTTTGGTGAGCAGGATTTACAGCCCTGCCCACATAAAAGTTAATATCTGTGGCGTCCTCAAATAATATTTTGGATATCAAAGACGCACCATCCTTTTTGTAACTCCATTGAGTGTAGGATTCATTATCTTTCAGATAATCTTTTGCGTATTCAACAACTCTGTTGATAGTAATAACGCCCTCTGTAACAAGGTCAACACCCTCAATTTCAGCAATAGGCGGAATATCCCTATCGATAAAGTCCATATGGGGAATTAAAGGTTTTTTCAAATATTTTGCCGCGATTGTAGAAGTAGTACCACCGCAGACAATATGCTTACCCTCTTTTGAAAAGAACAGAGACATCATTCTGTTACAGTCATCACGGTTTGAAGGTGGACCGAACAAGAGATTAACAGGCTCTCTTTTTCTTATACGCACAGTACAGGCGGTAGCATCATCACCGGGCATCTTGTTATACAGATTGAAAACCTCATCAATTAAAATTGTTGAAAGAGTTTTAGCGGTATATCCCACATTGGAAATCGGCTCTAAAAAGGAAATTATATCTTCCCTTTGCCAACCCATATTGTATGCAAGTCCAATACCAGCGTGTGGACAACCGTCGCTCATAGCAACAAAAATATCGTCCTCTTTAAGTGAAATTTTAGACTTTAATATTTTTTTACCACCGATATTCATTTCGGAAACACTGTAATCGTAATTTTCGCCGTCCCTTATCATTATAACCTTAGGGTTATCGTATTGGATAATTTCGATATACTCGTTATTGACTATACGCATAAGGGTAAATGTGGAATATGCAACTCCCCTTACCGAGCAAACAGGTAACGTTGCCGCTATGGTTGAAACACAATCCTCGATAGACATACCCTCTGCGACCATAGTTGAAATAATCTTGGAAGTCAAAGTGGAAAGAATACTTGCTTTTACCCCGCTTCCCAATCCGTCAGCCAAAACAACAACTACGGAATTGTCGCCCTGTTCCACAACGTCAACGTGATCTCCGCACAGTTCCTCGCCAAAATGGTTTACACTCCTATATCCAATATCGGCACATAGATTATTCATCAGACATAGACTCCTTTAACTTGGTTAAGGCAATTTTTGTTTCAGCAGCAGTTTCACCTAACAAAGAGGCAATTTCCTGAACAATTCTCATTTGCTTATCTACTACCTTATCGGCAACCTCTATTGTTTGACGACTGATATCCTCTTTCTTACTGCGTTCCTTTTCTTCTTCGGTAACATCACGCAACAGGCAAACAATCATATTGTATTCCTTATCGTGAATAATGGTTTCCTCAACATATTTGTTGTATTCTGCAAGATACACTTTTTTATCGTGTATATCCTTACCGGTGTTTTTAACTTCAAGGAAATCGCTTGGGTCTAAAATGCAGATAACCTGACTGCCAAGTACATCGGAAGGAGAATTTATATTAATAATTTTCCTTGCAGCCTTGTTAATTTGTTGCACTTCAAGACTTTCGTTAAGCACAATAATACCGTTAGGTGTGTTATTGATAATATTGTTGGAGAAGTTCTCCGCCTTATCTTTTAAGAAAGGCAGACACATAGATAAATCAGCCTTACCCTGATAGATAGCAACTGCTTTTTTACGACAGGTATCATAACCGCAGGAGCCGCAATTCAGTTCGTCCTCAGGCTTAAACTTTCCCATTTTTTTCAAAATTTCTTCAATTATTAATTCTGATGGTTCCTGCAATTTTTGGATAATTCTCTCGTGATTTTTTGACATTTGGCTGTCGGATAATCTCTCCACAACAAAATCCTGTGAACCGGCATAATTATCTACTGCTATGTAATCTCTGATAGGAGAACGGTTGTATTTTTCCATAACAGGACCGCCGATACAACTTCCAATACAAGCAGACATTTCTATAAAGCAGTTTTTAATATTACCTACTCTTATATCCTCTAAAGCTGAAATGCAGTTTTCCACACCGTCAAGAGCCAAGTATGAATAATTCCCTGCATCTAAATCCATAGATTTCAAAATACCGCCGGTTGTAGGGAAAATTCTTGCTTTTGAAAAATCTTCTTTATCACATTTCTGTTCAAGTTCAATACCTTCGTTTTTCAGCCATTGGGTTAATTCTTCAAATGTTAATACAGCGTCAACAATATCTCCATAGTGGTCAGCCTCATCTTTTTTTGCAACACAAGGACCTATAAATACAGTTTTAGCCTCAGGATGTCTTTTCTTAATATCAAGACAATGGGCTTGCATTGGAGATACAATATCAGCAAGATATGACAATAAATCAGGGAAATGTTTTTGAATTAATAAATTAATGGAGTGACAGCAAGAAGAAATAAGGATATTTCTGTTATCCTCATTTAACATTCTGTCATACTCCTTTTTAACAATAGTCGCACCTATGGCAGTTTCTTCAGCGTCATAAAAACCTAACTTTTTAAGTGCGTTTCTAATAGATTCAATACCAACTCCGTGATAATTAGCCACAAAAGACGGAGCGATACTTGCAATAACCGGCGCGTCATCCATTAATAGAATTTTAACTTTTTCGGTACTGTCAACAATTTCCTTTGCGTCTTGAGGACATACAACAAAACACTGACCGCACAGGATGCATTCATTACCCACAATGTGTGCTTGATTACCTGAAAATCTGATAGACTTTACCGGACAATGACGTATGCATTTATAACAGTTGACGCAATTAGATTTTTTGAGTTTTAAACAATCAGACATAATTATGCTCTTTCTTCCTCTAAACCTTTAACAACGTAGTTTTGCCAAATTTCATTGAAGTTTTCAGTTGTAACACCTTTTACAACTTCATCATTTATTTGTACGGTTACTCCCTTATGCATACACTCTCCGATACAAAAACTTCCTGCTAAGGTAATATCATCTTTGTAACCGAATAGTTCAATAGCGTCCTGAAACTTTTTAACAACGTCGTGTGAACCCTTAAGGTGGCAGGAACTTCCAATACATACCTGAATAATCATAATTACACATCCTATTCTAAATTCCTGACTTTGTTATTTATTTAACAAAGTCCATTCAAAGATATTATACATTAATATTG
>JAQXSC010000044.1 GCA_029218825.1 Oscillospiraceae bacterium
CTCTCGGCGGTAAGATTACTAACGTTGGTCTTGTTGAAGTTCCAATGGGTACTACATTAAGAGAAATCGTTGAGGAAATCGGCGGCGGTATTCCTAACGGCACGAAGTTCAAGGCTGCACAGACAGGCGGTCCTTCCGGCGGTTGTATTCCTGCTGAACATATTGATACTCCTATCGATTACGATAGTTTGATTGCACTTGGCTCAATGATGGGTTCAGGCGGTCTTATCGTTCTTGACGAGGATACCTGTATGGTTGATATTTCCAAGTTCTACTTGGAATTCACAGTTGATGAAAGTTGCGGTAAATGTACACCTTGCCGTGTAGGTACAAAAAGACTTCTCCAACTTCTGAATAAAATTACTCGTGGCGAAGGTACTATGGAAGACCTTACAAAGATTGATGAACTTGCAAAGCATATGAAGAGTTCTTCCCTATGTGCTTTAGGACAGAGTGCTCCTAACCCTGTACTTTCAACACTAAAATACTTCAAAGACGAATATGTAGCACATATTCAGGATAAGACCTGTCCTGCAGGTGTTTGTAAGGCTCTCACAAAATATGAGATTATTGCAGACAAGTGTAAGGGTTGTACATTATGTGCAAGAAAGTGTCCTGTCAGCGCTATCGAGGGTACTGTTAAGAATCCTCACGTTATTAATCAGGATAAATGTATTAAATGCGGATTGTGTGCAAGTAACTGTAAGTTCGGCGCAATCGTAAATAAGTAAGGAGGACTTATAATGGAAACTGTAAATTTAAAAATAAACTCTATTCCTGTTGAAGTCCCAAAAGGTTCAACTATTTTAGACGCTGCTAAGGCTGCTAATATTGAGATTCCAACACTTTGCTACCTTAAAGAAATCAACTGCATAGGCGCTTGTCGTGTATGTGTTGTTGAAATTAAGGGTCGTCCAAACCTTGTTGCGGCTTGTGTATATCCTGCCGAGGAAGGTATGGAAGTTTTGACAAACTCTCCGAGAGTTCGTAAGTCAAGAAAAACTACTATCGAGTTATTACTTTCTACTCACAACAAGAAATGTTTGTCTTGTGTAAGAAGTGAAAACTGTGAGTTACAGAGATTAAGCCGTGAATACAAGGCTGACGAGGATATGTTCCAGTCAGAAAAGCCAAGATTTGAGATTGATGAACAGTCTGCTTACATTGTTCGTGACAACAACAAATGTATCAACTGCCGTCGTTGTGTTGCCGCTTGTAAACTACAGAGCATTTCTGTAATCGGCGCAAACAACCGTGGTTTTGATTCTCACATCGGTTGTGCATTTGACAAGAGCATGGGAGATTCTCCTTGCGTTGGTTGCGGTCAGTGTGTTGTTGCTTGTCCTGTTGGCGCATTAACTGAAAAAGACCAGACAGAAAAGGTTTGGGACGCTATTGCAGACCCTGAAAAGCAGGTTGTATTCTTTACAGCACCTTCTATCCGTGCTACACTTGGTGAGGCTTTCGGCATTGAGCCGGGCACAAACGTTGAGGGTAAAATGGTTTCTGCTATCCGCAGATTAGGCGCAGACGGCGTATTTAATATGGACGTTACTGCTGACCTTACAATTATGGAAGAAGCATCAGAACTTATCAGAAGAGTTCAGAATGGTGGTACACTGCCTATGTTTACTTCCTGTTGCCCGGGTTGGGTTAAGTTTGTAGAGCATTATTATCCTGAATTTATCCCTAACCTATCAACTTGTAAGTCACCACAGGCTATGTTCGGTGCTGTTCTAAAGAGTTACTACTGCGAAAAGAATAACATTGATCCTAAAAACCTGTTTGTTGTCAGCGTTATTCCTTGTACTTCAAAGAAATTTGAGCATACTCGTGAGCAGTTAAATGCTAACGACTACTTAGACGTTGATATTACTCTGACAACAAGAGAACTTTCAAGAATGATTAAGGAGTCAGGTATCGTATTTACCGACCTTGCTGACGAAACTTATGACGATCCGTTTGAAGTTGCTACAGGCGGCGGTGCTATCTTCGGTGCAACAGGCGGTGTGCTTGAGGCTGCATTACGTACAGCATCTACACTTCTTGACGGCAACTGTGATATTGTTGAGTTCAAAGAGGTTAGAGGTCCTGAGGTTGTAAGAGAGGCTGAATATACCGTTGGCGGTGTTACAGTTAAGGTTGCTGTTACTTCCGGTTTAGGCAACGCAAGGGCTTTACTTGAGAAAATCAAGAAAGGCGAGGCTGACTATCAGATGGTAGAAGTTATGGCTTGTCCGGGCGGTTGTATCAACGGCGGCGGTCAGCCAATCCAGAGCGACAGCGTTAAGAATTACGTTGACCTAAAGGGTTTAAGAAGTCAGGCTCTATACACTTATGATGAAAACAACAGCATCAGAAAGAGTCACGAAAGTCCTGTTATTAAAATGCTTTATGATGAGTATTTTGAAGAGCCGGGCTCTCATAAGGCTCACGAACTGTTACATACATCATATGTACCAAGAAGCAAGTTCTAATAATTAGTTAAACTTAAAAGGCATCTGCGTAAAAACAGATGCCTTTATTTCTATATGAATATATGAAAAAGCGGTTAAGCACTCAGGCTTAACCGCTTAATTGCTGTTACATTTTAATTATGCCGAACTGTGCAAGTGTGTATGATACAAGAATTACAACAAGGAAAATCGGAGCAACGTATTTAATCATTACGTTAAACAGTTTCTTTCTGCCGAACTTCTCGCCGTTTCTTGTAACCTCATCGGAAATAGCCTTTGGCTTAATAACCCAACCGATAAGAATACAGGTGCATAGTGCTACTATCGGCATCAATACGCTGTTGCTCAGATAGTCAAAGAATGTGAGGAAATCCATACCTAAAATCTGAATATGTGACCACAGACCATTGCCTAAAGATGCAGGAACACCCATTAGGATACAAATGCCAATTACGATTAAACAACCTGTCATTCTCTTGATTTTGAATTTATCCATAAGAGAGGATACGATAGCCTCCATTACGGAAATTGAACTTGTAATAGCCGCAAGGAATACAAGTACAAAGAACAGTAATGCAACAATACCGCCGGCAGGCATCTGCTCAAATACCTTTGGAAGTGTCATAAACATAAGTCCCGGTCCACCTGAGGAAAGGCCTTCTGCACCGCTGAATATATAAACAGTAGGTACTACCATTAAACCTGCAAGTAAGGCTACAACTGTATCAAATATTTCAATCTGATTTACTGATTTTGTCAGGTTTACTTCTTTTCTTGTATATGAGCCGTATGTTACCATAATACCCATTGCGATACTCATTGAGAAGAACAACTGTCCCAAAGCCGCCGCTACTGTTAATATAAGTTCTGATGCAGCGTCACCGAAGGACATAGTCGCATACTTGCCGAAATCAGGTACCAAGTACTTTGCTACACCTTCCATAGCATTTGGAATAGTCAGCACGTAAATTGATATACCGATTGTAAGTAAAAGTAAAACAGGCATTAAAATTTTGCTTATCTTCTCTATTCCCTTTTCTACACCAAGCATAATAATCAATACGCTGATTATCATAAAAATCAAAAAGAAAATCAGCGGAGCAACCGGACTGCCGATAAAATCAACAAAATATGAAGAATCGGTATTTTTATCAGCCAAAGCGGATACAAGTGAAGGGTCAAACAATGCCGTAGCATATGCTGTCATATACTTTGTTACCCATCCACCGATTACGCAATAGTAAGGGATAATAATTATCGGTACTAATGTTGCAAGATAACCGATAAAGGAAAATCTCTTGTCCAACTTTTTGTAAGCAAGAATAGGACTTAATTTGGTTTTTCTGCCTATTGCAATTTCCGCAGTAAGTAAAGCAAAGCCAAAGGTTACAGCAAGAATTATATATACAAATATAAATATTCCGCCACCGTACTTTGCCGCAAGGTATGGGAATCGCCATAGGTTACCTAAGCCCACTGCACTGCCGGCAGCGGCAAAAACAAAGCCTAAGCCACCTGAAAAGTTACCTCTCTTACTTTCCATTCTACCACCTCTTAATTCAGTTAATATTTATATATTATAACATATTATAAAATATTTTCAACATAAATTTGTTTGTATTTTTTACACAAAATATCGGC
>JAQXSC010000045.1 GCA_029218825.1 Oscillospiraceae bacterium
ATATACAAAAAAGTGAACAACACGTTGTTAATAATTTAACAATAATTAATTTTTATATAAAGTAAACAAAAATTATCCATATAATTTTACGTTAAATATATGTGAAATTTTGCATTTCTATTGACTTCTAAAAACGAGCATGTTAAAATATTAACAAAGATTTACAAAAGTAAATCAAATAAATTTAGGAGGATATTTATATGGCAAGATTTACACTGCCAAGAGATCTTTATCACGGTAAAGGTTCTCTTGAAACACTAAAAACACTAAAAGGTACAAAGGCTGTTATCGTTGTAGGCGGCGGCTCAATGAAAAGAAACGGATTCTTACAGAGAGCAGAAGAATATCTAAACGAAGCAGGTATGGAAGTTAAACTAATCGAAGGCGTAGAGCCTGACCCATCTGTTACTACAGTAATGAACGGCGCACAGGTTATGTTAGACTTTGAGCCTGATTGGATTGTTGCAATGGGCGGCGGTTCTCCGATTGATGCTGCTAAAGCAATGTGGATTAAGTACGAGTATCCGGAGTGTACTTTTGAAGATATGTGCAAGGTATTCGGTATTCCTGAGTTAAGAAAGAAGGCTCATTTCTGTGCTATTCCTTCAACATCAGGTACTGCTACAGAGGTTACTGCATTCTCAATTATTACAGACTACGAAAAGGGTATCAAATATCCAATTGCTGACTTTGAAATTACACCTGACGTTGCTATTGTTGACCCTGACTTGGCTGAAACAATGCCACAGAAGTTAACTGCACACACAGGTATGGACGCTATGACACATGCTATTGAAGCATACGTTTCAACTGCAAACAGCGACTACACAGACCCACTTGCAATTCATGCAATCGAAATGATTATGAATGAACTTGTTCCATCATACAACGGAGATATGGAAGCTCGTGCAAAGATGCACAATGCACAATGTTTAGCAGGTATGTCATTCTCAAATGCTCTGCTTGGTATTGTTCACTCAATGGCACATAAGACAGGTGCAATCTTCCAAGACTATGGCGCACACATTATCCACGGTGCTGCAAACGCTATGTATCTTCCAAAGGTTATCGCTTTCAATGCTAAAGATGAAACTGCTAAAAAGCGTTATGGTGTAATTGCTGATTATATGGGTCTTGGCGGTGAGTCCGATGACGAGAAAGTACAGTTACTTATCGACTACCTTCGTGGTATGAATGATAAACTGAACATTCCTCATTGTATCAAGAACTACGGTGCAGACAGTTATCCTTGTGAGCAGGGCTTCGTTCCTGAGGAAGTATTCTTAGAGAGAGTACACGATATTGCTGTTAATGCTATCGGTGATGCTTGTACAGGTTCAAACCCACGTCAGCCATCTGTTGAGGAAATGGAAAAACTACTAAAATGTTGTTACTACGACACAGAAGTTGATTTCTAATTAAACTTACATATCAGCCACCTGTTAAGGGTGGCTGATTTTTGTTGACTTTATCTAAAGCAAGGCTTATAATATTAATATAATGAATATTTAAGGGAAGATGTATTATGAGCAGTTTAAAAGATGATTGGAAAACTACAGGAAAATCTTTAGGCGGTGCCTTTGCAAATCTCGGAAAATCTGTTATTCATTCTATTGATACAGGGCTTGACAAGGCTAACGATTGGGCCGAAGATGATAATGACAGCAAAGAAAACCAAAACGTAAACACAGAGAAAAATAATCAGGCAAAAAGCAGTGTTTCCGAAGATTGGTCAAAAACGGGCAAATCTATGGGCAATGCTTTCTCTAACCTTGGAAAAACAATTATTAAAAGTGTTAATACAGGAGTTGAAAAAGCAAACGAATGGGCAGAGGAAGATAATACAGTAAATAACAACGAACAGGACAGCGAATAATTTTATAATCTTTAATTAACTTTTAGGTCGGGAGTATATGCTTTCGACCTTTTATTTTGTAACTGTTAATTCCTTTATATCAATTTAGATTACAGTTGTGTCATTTTGATTTACTTTATACAATATCTTGTGTTATATTTAATGTGTGTATTTATAAATTTATTTACGGAGGTTTATTATGGAACAATATAAACAGGAATTTATTGAATTTATGGTAGATTGTCAGGTGTTGAAATTCGGCGACTTTGTTACCAAAAGCGGCAGAAATACACCGTTTTTCGTAAACACAGGTTTCTATCGTACAGGCGCACAGTTAAAACGTCTTGGTGAATACTATGCCAAGGCTATTAATGACAAATTCGGTCTTGATTTTGATGTACTGTTCGGACCTGCGTATAAGGGTATCCCTCTGTCTGTAACAGCATCTATTGCAATCAGCGACTTATATGATAAGGATATTAAATATTGCTCAAATCGTAAGGAAGTTAAAGACCACGGCGACAAGGGTATTTTACTAGGCAGTCCTATTAATGATGGCGATAGAGTTGTAATTATAGAGGACGTAACAACAGCAGGTACTTCCATTCAGGAAACTTTGCCGATTATCAAAGCCCAGGGTAACGTAGAGCCTGTTGGACTTGTGGTATCTGTTGACCGTATGGAGAGAGGTCAAGGTACAAAGTCAGCCTTATCTGAAATTGAGGAAAACTACGGACTAAAAACTACCGCCATAGTAACAATGGCTGAGGTGGTTGAACATCTGTATAACAGAGAGTACAAGGGCAAGGTTATTATTGACGATAAACTAAAGGCTGCTATTGACAAATATTACGAGCAGTATGGTGTAAAAGAGTAAAATATATACCGACTTGAGGTGTAGTTATGCCGGACAAGAATATTCATAAGGGTCATAGAAAACGTGTAAAAGATAATTTTCTGAAAAACGGTTTAGATAATTTTGAAGACCACCAGATTTTAGAATTATTATTGTTCTATGCTTTACCCCAACGTGATACAAATGAACTTGCCCATAAGTTAATAAGCCGTTTCGGTTCAATTTCCGGTGTGTTTGACGCTCCCACAAGCGAACTTTTGAAAATGGGTTTGTCAGACAATACCGTTACTTTACTGAAACTTATTCCTGACATATCAAGAAAATATATTGTTGACAGACGTGATAACGAATCCAAAATAATTGATACCAATGATTTGCCTGAATATTTCAAAGACAGGTTTATAGGCAGAAATGTTGAAGTTCTGTATCTGCTTTTGCTTGATTCAAAAGGTAAAGAAGTGTATAGCGGTGAAATTTCTAAAGGCTCCATTAATTCTACCGATGTACCTACAAGAAAAATAGTTGAACTGACTTTGCTGTATAACGCAAAATACGTTGCTATTGCACATAATCATTTAAGCGGTTTTGCTCTGCCTTCAAAAAAGGATTTAATTACTACACAAAATATTTATAATGCGTTAAAACTTATAAACGTGAATCTTATTGACCATGTTATTATTGCCGAGAATGATTCTATCTCCTTGAGGGATAGTATGTACGGTACAGGTATATTTGTTTCAAATAACTAAACGCAATTATATTTATCGATGTTTACGAAATAATAAGTGATAAATACAAATTTTTGCAAGTTTTAGAAAGGTTTTTTCAATGAATCGCTTTAAATTAGTTTCTCCGTATAAGCCAACCGGTGACCAGCCACAGGCTATTGATGAAATAGTAAACAGCATTAATTCCGGTAATAAACACCAGACTTTATTGGGTGTTACAGGTTCCGGAAAGACTTTTACTATGGCTAATGTTATTGAGAGAGTCCAAAAACCTACTTTGATACTTGCCCACAATAAAACCCTGGCGGCACAACTTTGCTCGGAGTTTCAGAGCTTTTTTCCTGAAAATGCCGTTGAGTATTTTGTGTCATATTACGACTATTATCAGCCTGAGGCTTATGTTCCTACTACTGATACTTATATTGAAAAAGACAGTTCTATTAATGACGAAATAGACAAACTTCGTCACAGTGCCACCCTTGCGCTGTCCGAAAGACGAGATGTTATTATTGTTGCGTCAGTTTCCTGTATCTACAGTTTGGGCAACCCTATCGATTACCGTAATATGGTAATTTCTCTGCGACCGGGTATGGAAAAAAGCAGAAATGATTTAATTAAAAAACTTGTTGAATTACAGTACGAGAGAAATGACGAGAACTTCACAAGAAATAAATTTAGAGTAAGAGGGGATACATTGGAGATTTTCCCAGCCTCCTCTAACGACAGGGTTATTCGTGTAGAATTTTTCGGTGATGAAATTGACAGGATAAGCGAAATTAATCCATTAACAGGAGAACTGTTGGGAACACTCCGCCATGCGGCTGTGTATCCTGCATCCCACTATATTGTTTCAAGAGACAGATTGTTGGAGTCTGTGGAGGAAATACGTCAGGAACTTTCAAAACAAGTGGCTTTTTTTCAGGAACAGGGAAAATTACTTGAGGCACAACGTATTGAGCAACGTACAAATTACGATATTGATATGCTCCTTGAAACAGGATTTTGCAGCGGAATTGAAAACTACTCAAGAATTATGTCAGGCAGAAAGCCGGGCTCTGCTCCATATACTTTGCTTGATTATTTCCCTGATGATTATCTTCTGTTTGTCGATGAATCTCACGTTACTTTACCGCAGGTACGAGGAATGTTTGCAGGAGATTATGCTCGTAAGAAAAGTCTTGTGGACTTTGGCTTCAGATTGCCCTCGGCTTTTGACAACAGACCTTTAAATTTTGATGAATTTTATGAGAGAATAAATCAGGTTTGCTTTGTTTCTGCTACTCCCGGAGATTTGGAAAAAGAAAAAAGTCCTGTTATCGCTGAACAGATTATCAGACCTACAGGACTTCTTGACCCTGAAATTTCTGTAAGACCTACTGAGGGGCAACTTGACGATTTAATTTCGGAAATTAATGTAAGAGTAGCTAAAAATCAAAGGATTCTTGTTACTACATTAACTAAAAAAATGGCAGAGGATTTAACCACCTACTTTATAGAAATGGGAATCAGGGTTAAGTATCTGCATCACGATATTGACACAGTAGAACGTATGGAAATTATCCGTGATTTACGTCTTGGAGAATTCGACGTGCTTGTAGGTATCAACCTTTTAAGAGAAGGTCTTGATATTCCGGAAGTATCTCTTGTTGCCATTTTAGACGCAGACAAAGAGGGATTTTTGCGTAGTGAACGCAGTCTTATACAGATTATAGGACGTGCTGCAAGAAATGCCGAAGGTACTGTAATAATGTATGCAGATAGTGTAACTCCGTCTATGAAAAACGCTATTACCGAAACAAACAGGAGACGTGAAATTCAGCAAAGGTATAACAAAGAAAACGGCATTACACCCAAGACAATTATTAAAGACGTTAATGAAATTCTTGAAATTTCAACTCATAACGATGATGAATTTAAGAATGTTAAGCAGATGTCAAGGGCTCAACGTGAGGAAATGATTAAAAACCTTACTAAAGAAATGCGTGCAGCGGCAAAACTCCTTGAATTTGAACATGCTGCGTATGTACGGGATAAAATAAAGAAATTAAGAGGTGAGAAGTAGTGGCAAAGAAAAAGGTGAACGATTATAATGCTGCCAGTATTTCCTCATTAAGCGGTGCCGACAGAGTACGTAAAAGACCTGCTGTAATCTTCGGCTCTGACGGTATTGAGGGTTGCCAACACTCTGTTTTTGA
>JAQXSC010000046.1 GCA_029218825.1 Oscillospiraceae bacterium
ACCTTTGTTACTATACCTGTTTTCAATATATACACCTCAATTATTGGGTATTTTCCAATATTTATTGGAAAAGAATATCAGAACCTACAGCCTGCTCTACAAAGGATGATAATCTCTTTGCACCTATTCCTGTGTTTCCTTTAACACCGGGAATTGGAATAACAGCAGGTGTTTGTTTATCTTCGTAGCGTTTCCGCTCCTTTTCTGTAATTGCAAAAATCTCCTCAGTCAGAAATATAACTGCATAAGTGTCTGTGTCTGCAATTTTACGGAAAAGTTGAGCCGCCTCTTCATTTGCTTCACAAGGATAAATATCAAGGCCTACAGCACCAAAGCCTTTAATGCTTTCGCTGTCGCCGATAACTGCAATATTTTTAGCCATAAATCTCACGCAGCCTTTCCCTTATGATTTCCGAATCTGTCTTTGTACGCAAACCGCTTGCGATAATGTGGATAACCTTTTTCTCTGCTTCACAGCCAAGATAATATCCCATAAGCGGTTCGGGACCGCTGCTTGCCCGTTTGCAGCCTTCCTTTGCCATTAACATCAACTTGTTATCTACAAATTTTTCAAATGCAGACGGAGAAAGCTTATATGCCTCAATAGCTTTGTTTAGTTGGTACTCGCTGAACTTTTCAAGGGTATCAACAAGATTATCAATGCCCTTTACGGCGGACTTGATAACAGTAGTCATACGAAATTCATCCACCTGACACAATGCTCTTTTCAAAAAGTCCTCTGTAGTACCGACTTTTGCTGCTCTTATGGCAATTTTAATATTGTTGTAAAAGACAGTAGTTTTAAAGTAATTGTTTAAAAATTCAGAGCCGGAGCTTTCCCCTGCTTCAAGCATTTTTTCCATAACAGCCTTGTCCGTTACTGCGTCACTGAGCCTTGCGTCCTTTGTATAGGCAAGCACCTCATATGCGCTGTCTGCCGCTTCTGAGAGCCAAGTGGGCAATAGGGAAAATTTGCGGTTTTCAACTGCTGTTTTCAGCGTGTCAAAGTCAATAGTGGAGGGCTTCAACAGCAAAGTGCTGTAATCTCTTCCCGACATTGTACCCTTTAAAACAGTTTTAAGATTGTGAATGTCATTAAGATAGAAAAAAGGGTTAAAGATGCTGAAATCGGGAGCAACGCTTTTAATGTAATCCCACATTTTAGAAGTGTTATCCCTGATAATCTCATCAACAGTGTCACCCTCACCGTAGCCCTTGTCGTTTAGATAACGTACAAGCTGTGCTTCGTCACTGCAATTAAGCATTTGCTCAACCTCTGAGCTTGTAAACAGAGAAGTTTCTTTAGCTCTTACAGAACCAATGGAGTATTCATATGATTTAGCCATACATATCCCCCTTACTCTGCAAACAGCTCACGGTTAATAAGGTCCTCAATGCTGTCACAATTTGAAGAAAGCAAAGCAGAAAAGCTCATATTTTCCTCTATATCGCCATTTTTAAGAATAAATCCACCGTCAATATCAACAGCATTTTTACCAAGCTGTGCCTTTATACCAAAACTTTCAAGCTTTTGTGAAAAGTCTGTAGGAAGTCTGTTTAAATCATTTTGATTAAAACAGATAACGCCCTGACTGTCTCCAAGCTTTTTTAACAGCTTGTAAATTATATTAAAGTAATCTTCGCCGTCAAGATTTAAAAGATATTTATATATTGCATCATAGGTGATGTCAATTTCAAGGCGGCGTTGTCTGAGCAGAGCGTTTCTCTGCTCTAATTCTCCACGGCTTTTGTTTGCAGCCTTAATCTGTGAAGCCTTCTGTCGGGTTTTAGAGTCAAGCTCAGCCTTAACCTTGGCTGCTTCTTCCCTGCCCTTTGCAATTATTTCTTCACAGATTTTATCAGAGTCTGTTCTGATTGCTTCGATAGTTTTGTCACAGTCGCTTTTAATACTGTTTAAAATCATATCCGAGCTGTTCAAATTAAGCCCACCTTTCTGTTAAGATATGTTTCACAAAATATTAGATGTTGATTGCAGGAACTGAAATTACAACAAGAAGTGAAACGATAAAAGAAAGAAGAGCGTAAATTTCAACCAATGTAATTGAAACCATTGCCTTTGAGAAGTTTTTGTCATCCTTAGCGCTCATAGCGATACCTGAAACTGCTGCATTACCCTGTGCAAATCCGGATACCATACCGCCGATACCGATTGCAAGAGCTGCACCGGCATATGCTAAGCCCTGTCCCATTGTGGGAAGAGTTCCGCCAAGAACACCGCAGTTTACAAGAATAAGGAAGCCTACGATAAAGCCGTAAAGTCCCTGTGTACCCGGCAGAAGTGTAAGAACAAGCATCTTACCGAATTTTGATGAGTCCTCAGAGAGAACACCCATAGCTGCCTGAGCAGCACTGCCTACACCCTTTGCTGAACCAAATCCAGCAAGAGCTGTTGCAAGTGACGCACCTAAAAGTGCAAAAAACAAACCGTTCATAATTTACCTCCTGAAACTAACAAAGTTAATTATCTTTGTTGTTCTTTGTTTTAAAATATTTACTGTTTAAAGAGAATGGCTCAAATGGTTTGCCGCCACCCTCGTAAAACTTACTGAACATTTCAACGTACTGCAATCTCATTGTGTGAACATATGAGCCCAGTGCGTTAAGTCCGATTGTAACAAGATGACCTACAATGAAAATAACTATCATAAAGATAATTCCCGGTATGCTTGTACCAAGCATTGTAGCAAGCATATTGAATACCTGAGCCATAACACCGGTTGTAAGGCCTAAAGCTAAAAGTCTTGAGTAGCTTAAAAGGTCGCTGATGTAGCTTGTGATGTCATAAAGGGAAGCAAGTCCGCCGATAGCCTTGCCTACAATACCTTTTTTGTTCCTGCCCTGAGTAAGCACCAAGCCTATTGCACAGGCTATTGCAATACCTGCGCCGATGAACATAACAAGCTCATTTGTAATCATACCCACAGCCAGCACTGCAAATCCAATTAGCATTAACATCCACAGTCCTGTGTCAAAAAATGCCGCTTTATAATCCTTCTGTTTAAAGCAAATGTAGAATTTGCATCCCATACCGATTAAGATATGAACAAGACCGAATGCGATTGATACTACCATCAACAGCAGAGCGTCCTTCTGGGGATCCAAGGTAGGCCACGGAAGAAGCTGTTTCATAGTGATATCTGCACCTGTAAAAACATTGTAGAAGGTAGCTGGGGCATCACCGAATATGCTTCCGAAAATCAATCCCCATATTATAGTTGAAACACCGCAATACTGGAACAGCTTTAGGTTGTTTCGCATTTTTTTGTCAGGCTTGAATATTTTTAATACAATGGCTATAGCTACAACCATTACAAGTCCGTAGCCTGCGTCGGAAAACATCATACCGAAGAAGAAATAGAAGAAAAACGCAAGTATAGGCGTTGGATCAACATCTGCGTGAGATGGGGTTGAATACATACTGACTATGCCTTGGGCAGGCTCTGCAAATCTGTTATTCTTCAGCTTAACGGGAGCATCCTTTGGATCAACCTCACCAAATTCAACATAACAGCAAGCGATTCTTTCGCACATTTCTTCCAAGTCTTTGCAGTCCTCCTCAGGAATATATCCCGAAATTACAAAGACGTGTTTTGTCTGATCAAGCTGGCTGATAACATTGTACTTGTCAGCTCTTATTCTGAAATAGTCCTGAGTATTTTTAATATCCTCACGTCTATCGGCATAGGAAATAATCTGCGCCTTTGCCTCTTCACTTTTCTTGAAAAGCTCTTGGCTTTTATTTTTCAGACGTTGAGATTTTTCCTTAGGTGTATGACTTGTAGGGCTCATAGGCTTTGCAAAGCCCAGATTCCTCAGCACCTCCTCCGCCATAGCCTTTTGAGCTAACGGAGTAAACATTACCATACAGGTCATATCTCTTGACTGAAACTGGATTTCAAAGTCAAAAACAAGCTGAGGATTTTCCTGTGCAAGCTCCTGACTTAAAGTGATTTCATCATACTGCTTTGGAAGTGTTCCGATAAATACCGCTGTAGTTTTTGTGTCGCCGGTATTCAAGGGAATGTCAAGATTTTGCCAAGGCTCAAGCTGAACGAGAGCAGTTTTTATTCTAACCTGTTCTGCCGAGTTATCTGCAAGCTGTTTATTCAGATTATTAATTTTGTTGCATATTTCAATAATCTCCCCTGCACCGGAAGCTATAGCTCCGATTTCATCAGGGTCAATCTCACGTCTGCCCTCAAAAGAGGACAACATTCCCTTTTTCTCGGGAGCAAAGCTTTCCATTGCTTTCAATGCCTGCTCTGTCAAAGTGACATTTTTTTCAAAAATCTGCATTTGAGAGGACATATCGGTTTTTGAAAATCCCTTTGCGGATTTATCGTTTTTCTTAATCTGAATAAGCCCGCTGTCCTGTAAATGCTCCAGCACAGTTTTTCTGTCCTTTTTCAGTCCGATAATATTAACTGATTTCATTTTTACTTTTGCCAAATTTGTATCACCACACTTTAAATGAAAATTGTGTACCTCTTATGAAGTCAGTTTTTCTACTACCGCC
>JAQXSC010000047.1 GCA_029218825.1 Oscillospiraceae bacterium
ATATCTCCGTAATATCCTATTACTTCAAATTTCGCCTTATTCAGCATTTCCGTTATCTCCCTGTGTGAATATGCCCTTTCCGAAAAACTTTCGCTTGTGCGAATATAGGCGTCATTTTCAGGGATAAAGAAATCTAAATCAATCTCCACTATATTATTTTCTTTTAAAGAATTTTGCCAAACGCAATATACTTCCTCTGTATCATAAACAAAGGTATTATTTTCAAGAATTTTTTGATGCTTATATATTGTATTAACATCAAAAAGAAAATATCCCCCTTTATTCATAAAAAGAGAAACTCTGTCAAAGGTTTTTTGAACATCCTTGGGATTTGTAAGGTGATTAATACTGTCCAAGGTGCATATGCAGGTATCAATAGTTCCGTAAAGGTCTATACTCTGCATTTTCTGGCACAAAAACAGAATATTCATACCAAGCATCCCTGACTTATTCATAGCCTGTGACAGCATATCCTCGGAGCCGTCTATACCATAAACGTCAACCCCTGACTTTGCAAGTTCCAAAGTCAGGTTACCTGTACCGCAGGCAAGGTCTAAGGTAAGCCCCATATTATGCTTTAGCCTTTTGAATATTTCCAATATATAATCTGCTCTTTTTCGGTAATCTACATTTAAAGTAAGACTATCGTAAAAGTCGGCAAAATCGCAATAACTGTCCATTTCCTTATTCCAAAATGCCAAGATTTTTGAACACAAGCATATATCCGTCCGTATCCTCGTTTAAGGAACGGTTTACTCGGCTTATTGTGGCTGTGGAAGCGCCGGTCTGCTTTACTATTTCGCTGTAAACGGTTTTTTCAGTAAGCATTTTTGCAACCACAATACGCTGTGACATAGCGTTCAGTTCAGGCTTTGTGCATAAATCTTCAAAAAATCTGTAGCAATCCTCCTTTGTCTTTAGGGACAGAATTGCATCAAACAAAAAATCTGTTGAATCATTCTTTAGTTTTGAATTCATTTTATTATCTCCTACCTCATACTAAAACCTGATTAAATACCTTATAAGATTTTTGAACAGATTTTAATATTATTATACTTTCGCACGTTGCCATTTTAACACACAAAAGCGTAAAAGTAAATAGATAAAAAATAATAACCTCCCGTTTTTTCGAGAGGTTATATAAATTATGACATTAGTTTTACAAATTGTTCCTGCATATATGCGTACAGTTCGCTGTCCACGTCTTTAAATGTATAGCACTTTTCCAGATACTCCGCTGTGGGGTAGATAAATTTATCGTTTCTGACTTCTTTATCAAGCATATCGTATGCACCCTGAACAGGAGTTGCATAGCAGATATAATCTGTGTTTGCTTTGGATATTTCCGCGCTTGTCATAAAGTTTATGAACAGTTCCGCACCCTCTTTATTCTGTGCAGATGTTGGCACACACATTGCGTCAACGTACAAGTTGGAGCCTTCTTTCGGCAACGCACAGTCAAGGTTAGGGTTGTTATCCATCATTGTGATAATATCGCCTGCGTAATAAGGGGCTATTGCGGATTGATTGTTCTCCATTTCCGCAAAAACCTGATCCATTACATACTTTTTAATCAAAGGTTTCTGCTCCTTTAATTTTGCAGTTGCTTTATCAATATCCTCTTTAGTAAAGGAGTTTGGATCTACACCCACAAGTTGCATTGCAATAGCAAAAGCATCTCGGCTGTTGTTAAACTGTAGGATTGAACCTTTATAGTCCTCATTCCACAAATCATTCCAACTCGTAGGCTTGTTTTTAATCATAGTTTTGTTGTAAACCATACCTACAACGCCCCATTGATAAGGAACTGAATATTCGTTATTAGGGTCGTATTCAAGGTTTTTGAAACTGTCCATAACTCCGTCATAGTTTGGAATATTGGCAAAATCAAGTTTTTGGACAAGATTTTCCTTAATCAGTTTTTCAACCATATAATCGGATGGAATAACTACATCATAAGCGGAATTTGTTGTGCTTAATATATTGTATAACTGTTCGTTAGTTTCATAGGTTGAGTAATTTACCTTTATGTTATAGGTTTTTTCAAATTCCTCTATAACATTTACGTAATCCTCACTGCCGTCTGAAATATATTCACCCCAGTTATAAACATTGATAGAGCCTTTTTCTACAGCCTTTTGAAGCACCATAGGATTGACGCCCAAGTTATCGGTTTGCGAGTTATCGTTACCGCCTATTGAATTACAGGTAGCAATAGATACTACACTTGTAACAATTATTACCACAGCCAAAGCAATAGCGATATACTTTTTGTATGGCTTACTTTCCTTTTTAACTTCCTTTTCCTTACCTCTGTCTTTGAAATTGATTACAAGCATAATAATTACAATAGCAACAAACATCAAAGCAGACAATGCGTTTATCTTTGGAGATATACGCTGGTGGGTCATAGTGTAAATCTGAACAGGCAAGGTTTGGAAACTTGAACCTCTTGTAAAATATGTGATTACAAAGTCGTCAAGGGAATATGTAAAACTCATCAAAAAGCCGGTAAATATGCCCGGCATAAGTTCGTGAAGAACAACCTTGTAAAAAGCTTGGAACTGGTTACAGCCCAAGTCCAAAGCCGCCTCGTATATAGAGTAATCCATTCGCCTGAGTCGAGGTAAAACGCTTAACACAACGTAGGGAGTACAAAAACTTATATGAGCCAACAGTACTGTCCAAAAACCCATTTGGAAGTGAAAGGTTATCCCTGCGATTGTAAACATCAGCATTAACGCAACACCGGTTACAACGTCAGGGGTCAGTATTGAAATATTGCTTACATTCTGAATAATAACACGTTTTTTGCCCTTGAAATTATTAATACCTATTGCCGCTGCCGTACCTAAAATCGTTGCAATAAGAGAGGCGAGAACAGCGATAAGCATTGTATTCAGCAAAGCGTTCATAATTAACTTGTCCTTAAACAAGTCAACGTACCAATCAAAGGTAAAGCCTTTCCATACTGTAGTTTTACCGTCATTGAAACTGTATAAAATCAACACAAATATGGGCAGATACATAAACAGGAAAATCAAGGCTGTATATAACTTATGGGACTTTTTCATGCTGAAATCGCCTCCTCATCTCCAAAGAAGTTTAGGATAACAAGGAAAGCGAAAATCGACACCATAAGTATCAAGGCAATAGCCGAGCCGGTGTTTTGGTCGCTCCAGAAAATTCTGTCTATTATGTCACCTATCATTATATCGTTTGTACCGCCTAAATACTGAGAAACGAGGAATGTACTTGCAGTAGGTACAAATACCATTGTTATGCCTGAGATAATACCGGGAAC
>JAQXSC010000048.1 GCA_029218825.1 Oscillospiraceae bacterium
AGTGACCCAGCGTTTGAAGGCTTTGGCTTCAGGTTTTCGAGAACTGAGAATAAGCGAGTAAAGGCCAGCTTCGTTTACAAAAGAGAGTTTGGATTTACCGCTTGCAGCACTATCATTTGAAATGATAGTGGTAAATCTCTCGTCTTCCTCCAGTCGGCTAAGAGCTTGGGGAGCGTTCTTGATCTCCAATGCTTTACACACATCAGAAGCGGCAAACCAAGGTTCGCCATCAATCAGCGTTATGCGGACTGCGCCAAACTGTTCATTCTGAAATACTTCAATTTTGTTCTCCATTTGATTTTTCCTTTCCGGCAGCAGTGCTGTATGTGTTTTCGTTTCGTGTTGATACGGGGACGAGGTAATAAGGGCATTCCTCAAAAACGCAGGACTGATATTTCCAATAAGGGCGATGGAATCTGCATGACCGGCATTCCGGGCAGATTCCATCGCAGCCGCTATCGTAGTGGTTATACGGCGTTTCTTTCATCAATGCCTCAAACGCCAATGAGCATCCTTTCGGGTACATTTTGCTTACCTCCATTTTTGTGATAGAAATAGAAAAAGCCCCGTCATTGTTCTGCTACGCGCAGTGCAATAACGGGGCTTGCCGTGTATTAAGTTTTTGCAGGAATTACAGAAAACTTACGGTTTACTGTTTGGACAAAATCAGCGAAACACCATTTGAAAGGGATATTATATCAAGCAACTGTGAATGCTGCGTGACATCATTCATCAATCTGGTCAAAGAAGCTGCTTATCCAATTTTTTTAATTCTTTCAAGAAGGTCGAAACGAACAGTAGATGTCGCCAAGATTTTCTTTGTATGCCGCATGAGTATGGCGATATAAGGAACTCCGCAAGACCGATTTTTGGAATAATAAACTTTCCTGAAATTTTGAAGCCAACGAGCTTTTCGGCATTACACCAACGATAAATTGCTGTGCTGCTGTAACCGGTTATTTCCATTGTTTCCTCAACAGACAGCAAATCACCATAAGAAGCAAGTTCTGTTCGTGTGTATTCTTCAAAGAGCTTTTTTTCAATCTCCGATAGACTACTCAACTCATATCTGAATGTATTTCGTGATCTCCGATAACCTGAACGATCTCGATACCAATGGTCCGGTGCGCCATATTTCTCAGGATGTATTTCACGGTCAATCAAATAAGTTATTACATCGTCGGTACGGATTGTGTACCGGCGTGTTTTTTTGCCAGTGTCCTTACAAGGGACTAATCCGTTTTGCAGAAGATGAAGGGCTGTTGCTTTGCTGATGTGAGCTATCCGATAGAACTGGTCTTTGGAGATCGTTTCAGGATAGGCTCTGCGGATAGCATCATATTTTTTCTCTGTTTCAGTCATGCTGATAACCACCTTTTTAGGTATTCGGTACAAGGTAGGTGTTATCTGCATTTATAGGGGTTTGTTCTCCCCTTGTTCTCCCCAAAATCCCTTTCAAAACTCGTTTTCTCCCCTGAATCGAGCAAAAGAGGGGATTCATTCGAACTCCTTTTATATCAAGGTTTTTGGGCGTTTGACACCCGAAAAGCCTTGATATTGCTCACTTTTTCGAAGTCCTTCATTGTCCGCTAAGTTCCCCTATTTCCTCTAAAGTTCCAAAGCCTGACTATGACTCGAAATCAGGTAGGCGGCAACGCCTCGTGGGTTCGAATCCCACCGCCTCCGCCATATCAGCGCGATGGTTTTGATACGAAACCATCGTGCTTTTTCTATATCCCAAAAGCCTTGTAGCATATGGGCTACTGCCATATTGGCATAATGGAATAGTTTCATTGTATCAAAATTTACTCCACAAAAGTCGAAGTGAGAGGACTTACCCCCCATTTTCATCTCTCAAAAAATCACCATGAAACTTTTACTTTTGGAATAGTTTCATGGTGGCTATAAAAGTTTTATTGTGGTAGGAATTGTTTCAGCGTAGTTATCCATCGATACCGATATGTTCCGCCTTTTTCGCAGTAGAAATGTTCATATTGTTATGATATATTATAATAAAGTCCGTTTTATGGGGCAGCAAGGATAGTACACTATAGGCAGGAGGTGGGTATTATGGCCTATGATTATGGATATGGTGAGTTTGGAAATAAACTAATCGAGTTATTTCGCTCTGGCGCACCAGATTTCAATGCTGCTGAAGAGTTAATCCGGCAAGGTGCAGACCTTAATGCTATCGGAAAAGATGATGACGAAAATATCCTTTCTGAAATTTTAAGTGGGTATTGGTGGTCAAAACATGGTGATACCATCAGTGATGCCTGCGATGACTGTGATGAGAGTCACTGCGATGATTGCGAACACAATCGTAATCTGAATCCAAACCTGGGACCATCGATGTGTGCAATCATCCGCTTTTTCATTGATCATGGTTTTGATGTGAATAAATGTGACGGCTGTTTCGGCGCACAATGCTTGTGGGCATTAACCCTCTCTACCTTTGACCGATACATGATTGAGGCGACAAAGCTTCTGCTTGATGCTGGTGCAAAGAATAGAACTATTTCGCCCACCTCGACTGATGAGGATGAAACCCCGTGGAGTTTTATTGCTACGGAGGGTAGCTATCAAGGCACTTGTGAACACGCTCACGCTACAGCCAATATTTTTGAGGCAGTTTACCAAGTATACCAGGCGGCTGAGGATGGAAAGCCATACAACGGTATCGATTCTTATGAAATAGCCATTGGAAAAAAGATAATAAAAGTCCTGGCAGAAACCGACGGTGCCAATCCCACCTTCTTTTCTATGGATCTCCCAGAGTTTAA
>JAQXSC010000049.1 GCA_029218825.1 Oscillospiraceae bacterium
CTTTCATCTATCTTATAAATTTTACCATAAATTTAATATTTTTACAACTGAAAAATTTTTAAAATAGTTCTTGACAAAAACGAACATTTGTTTTATTATTATATCAAACAAGTGTTCGGTTGGTTTAGGATTATGAAAGAAAGAACTATTTTACACAGCGACTGCAACGGTTTTTATGCAAGTGTTGAGTGTCTGCATAACCCTGAAATCCGCAACAAGCCTGTGGCTGTTGCAGGTGACGTTGACAATCGCCACGGAATTATATTGGCTAAAAATGAGTTGGCTAAAAAATTTAAAATTAAGACAGGCGAGGCTATATGGCAGGCTAAAAATAAATGTCCTGAACTTGTGGTTGTACCGCCTCACTTTAAACTGTATCAAAGGTTTTCGGCTATGGCTAAAAGTATTTATTCTCAATACAGCGACAGAGTGGAAAATTTCGGTTTGGACGAGGCTTGGATTGACGTTACAGGTGATCCTTTAAAAAGAAGTGGTGTTGAAATTGCCCAAGAAATACGAAAAAGAGTAAAATATGAATTGGGCATAACTGTAAGTATTGGGGTGAGTTTTAACAAAATATTCGCCAAATTTGGAAGTGACTATAAAAAACCTGACGCCGTGACGGAAATTACAAGGGATAATTTTAAGGAGATTATATGGCCTCAACCTGCCTCTGATTTACTCTATGTAGGACGTTCCACCAATAAAAAACTTTCCTCTATCGGAATATACACTATTGGGGATATTGCAAATACTCCTATCAAAATTTTGAGGGATAATTTAGGTAAATGGGGAGATTTGATATATAGTTTTGCAAACGGATATGACAATTCTCCCGTTATGCCTATTGACAGCCAAAATGTGGTTAAATCCATAGGCAATTCCACCACAACTCCAAGGGATTTGCTTAACAACGAGGATGTAAAAACGGTTATGTTTGTGCTTTGTGACAGCGTTTGCAAACGTATGCGTGAACAGGGAATGTTCGCTAAAACCGTGTGTATCAACATCAGGGATACAGGTCTGTTCAGTTTTACAAGGCAGATGAAGTTAAGAGAATATACGGATATAACAAAGACTATACAAAATGCCGCTATGGAACTTTTTGTGAAAAGTTACGATTGGAAAAAGCCTCTGAGGAGTGTGGGAGTTTCCCTTACCGACCTTGCACCTAACAGCATTTCAAGGCAGATTGATATACTTGATAATGAGAAAGATAATTTAAGACAGGAGCAGTTGGATAAAACATTAGATTGGCTGAAACAGAGATTCGGCGCATACAGTGTGAGAAACGGAAATTTACTTATTGACAGAGGGTTGTCAAGTTTTAACCCCAAAGAGGAACACACTATCCACCCTGTGGGATATTTTTAGCAGGAGGTAATTATGAAACAATATGTCAGTGTGACGGCAATATTTGACGAGGACGGAAATTTACTTCCCATCAACATTGTGTGGGAGGATGGGCGAAAATTTCCCATAGACAAAGTAACAGACGTTAGATATGCCGCGTCTTTGAAAGCCGGCGGCGCAGGAATCAGATATACCTGTCAAATCGGCGGAAAGGAAAGATATTTATTTTTAGAGGATCAGCGATGGTTTGTAGATGCAAAACAACCGCTTAAGTGATATTACTTAAGCGGTTAATAGATTAGTTTTTATAAAACCACACGGTGTAACCGTCATAAGGGGCTTCTATGTGGTCGATTGTGTTATCTTCGTTTCTGACAATTTTAAACTTCGCCTTTTCCCCATTTCCAAAGGTTGCGTTAAGAATTTGTCTGTCACGGTCATAGGTGTAACTGCCGTTGTGAGTACCGTCATTTGGGTCACCTACATTCATCCAAAAGGTAAATGTACCGTCACCTTTTAACTCCATGGAGCCTTGATAATTATCGTAGTAATTGTTATAAATCTTATTTATGGATACCTTTTTATTTGAATCGTTGTAGGCGGTTACGCTTTTCCAATTGGTGTTTGCAAAATCTGTAGTTTGAAGTGAAGTATTGTAGTAAACAATATAAGAAATGCCTACAATCAACACAATAACAAGCAGTACGGAAAGCCAGGCGATAAGGGATTTAAGATTTTTCTTCTTTTTCTTGGGAGCGATATTTTTCTTTTTATTTTTCTTCTTACTCATTACTGTTCTCCTGCTGTTTTTTCATTTCTATCAGGACTTTTCGTTTCATCATTTTTCCGTTAAAGAATAAATATTCCTCTCCGTCTTTTCTTTCATCTAAGTCAAGTTGTGAGAAATCGAGTTTTTCCACAGGCTGTCTTGGAATTTTTACTCCTGTACGTTTTTCCTCAAGTTGTCTTTTTATTTCTTCCTCTTTTTCGGTTTTGTTTGCCATAAGGTTTTCCATATCCTCATAAACATAGAAGTTGATTATATATGAGGCTGTTGCAGGAATAATAAGCAGTCCTACAATAAGAGAAGTTATAATAAATGTGATTGAATTTGTTGTGGACAGGAATACAGTCACACAGCACAAACACAGCAAAAACAATCCTATAGTTGCAAAAAAGTTGTTTTTCAACTCGCCGAAGGACATTAAAAAACTGTTTTTGTATATGTGCTTTAGGGGTAAATCAAAAGTAACTGTCATAACAGGCAGATTATAAAAAGCAAAAAGCAACGCAAGGGTTATGATAACCGTAACACCTAAAGTTACGTAGAATATTCCGTTAGTTTGAGCCATATCCCAATACATTGTAATAGAGATATAGCAGAGAAAGAACGCTATATAAAGCAAAATTCCGTGAACGAAAAATTGCAGGAAATTATCTTTTAAGCCTTTGAAAAACAGTTTAAATACAGGAACACGTTCGTCCCCTCTCACCATATTTCTTGTTATTAATGTGACACCTGCAAAAAAAGGAAACACGAAAATTATAGGCAAAAACATTACAAACCACATATTGATTCCGGAAAGCACGTTCAGGTAATAGAAGCCTACCGTGAATAACACTACCGGCACCGCAAATATCACGTTTGTCAAAAATATTTTGCCAAAGTTTTTAATGTATCCTGAAAAAAATCTGATAATTCCTAACTGTTTCTTTTCCTGTGTCAAGTTTTTCACATCCTAATTGAAATTAAATAATCCTGCAAATACATACCATAACAACATATCGAGTAATGCTGAAAAGAAAGTTATTAATAAATATAATAAACACTTTTGAAAATATATTTTAAAAGAGGAAATTATGGAAATATCCTCTTTTGAAAACAGGGTTTTTAGCATCCTCTTGGATATATTATAAGACGATGAGGACATATATACAAGTACCATACTAAATAAAAATATACCCGGCAACAGGATTGCAAGGTAAAACATAACTCCCGTAAAGCCGTAGGTAGTAAAGAGATATCCTGCGCTTACCCCTATTCCGAATCCTTTGAAGAAACTGATAAAGGGCAGAAAGACTATTCCCCACAGGCTCAAACCAAAGAGAAATGTTGAAAGATAAAAGAGAAAATCCGAGCAAAAACTACTGCAAAACGCTCCCAAACCGCCGTTTTGCAACCGCATTGAAATGTTAGTGGTAAAGAACAAATCAAGGCTGTTTAATGTATCTTTGCTTATGTTTTTGGAGGTCATTGAGCCTACTGTGATTCCGACCACAAGCATCAAGGTGAAAAATGCGACTACTCCATATCTTTTAAAGAAATATTTTAGGTTGAAATCTCTCCTGTGCCTGATTGAATAGCCGCTGTTTTTGGGGAAATTATCCCTCTTTTTTATATTGTTTTTAAATGAAAAAACTATGCCTTTCATACTTTACCTTCTTTCAGTAACTTGTCCTACTGAAAAATATGCAGAAAGGCATTAGTTTAGAATATTAACTTATTTTAAAACCGGAATTTCCCTTGCAACTGTATTTGAAACCGCTGTTATTCTCCTTGCCGTTTACCTCGTAATCTCCGAAAGCAAACATTTCCACCTCGTCAATTCGTCGGTATAACAAGCCGTATCGACAATAACCGTCAGAATGGTGTATCGGTAAAAATGCGTCGGCAAGATCCTGCACGTCAACATTATTCAGGTTGCGCTCCTTTGTGTTTGTTGTACGAAATGTAACCTTGCTTTTCTGAATATATCCCTTTGTACCGTCGTTAAGTTTAACCTTGTACCAAGATTTGTTGTAAAGGGTGTTGTCAACAAGTTTAACGTCTGTACCTGCCGACAGGCTTTTGATATTTTGTGAGGTTTCGTCAGCGGATTTTCTCAAAGGAACACTGTAATCATTTACGTATCCCCTGTTTTCGTTAGTTTCCTTGCCGTATGTATTCAGGAAAACATTGCATACGTTTTCGTGGGTAGGAATATAGTAAGAACCTAAATTGTAGGCAAAGCAAACAAGTGCGTCAAACTGCTGTTGGTTGAATTTGATATTGTTGTCTGTTAAAAATTTGTTGGTCTGTGAAGTAAAGCCGGACTCGTTTACAGTTCCCACAAGATATGCGTAGGCTTCTTTTCTTGTTAAGCCGTTATAGAAAAGTGTACCGCCGTACACTACCCTGCCGTGGCCGATTGTGGGAATATTACTTGCAAGAGTGTCCGGAGTAACATTAGGCAGATAGCCCTCAAAATAGGCAATATCCTTTATGAGCGCAGTTGAGGCATAGCGACTTTCCGTACTCATAGTTTTTCTGCTGCTGCCTTTATTTACAAGTATTGTGCATTCTCCGCCGTCACAGGTTTTCCAACTTGCTGTGCCTGAAGTTCTTGAATATGCAACTATTGTAGTCACACCGGCTGTAGTAGGAGTAAAACTTCCACTCCAAATATATCTGCCACTTTCTAAAGTTTTGGTTGTTTTGGTAAGCCATATAATCTTGCCTTGGGCGTCGGTTACTTTAAACTTTACATCTGTTCTGGATTTGTCGGTAATTGCGTGTAAAGTTACGGATTTGTTTGGGAGAACGGAGTTTTCGGAAGAATATGTAAAGCGTATTGGACGTGGAGATGAAACAGTTACAAGACAGGTTGCCTCGCCCCCACTTGTATATGCGGAAATTACCGCTGTACCTTTTTTCTTTCCTAATACAAAGCCCTTATCTACAGAAGCAACATCAGGGTTGCTCGATTTCCAGGAAACACCGCTTGTTGAAGATTTAAGGTAAAGTGTCATTTCCCTTGGAATATCTGCGGAAGTTTTTGTGATTCCTACAGTCTTGCCGTCAACTACTGTGAACTTCATTTTTTTTGAAATTGTACCGCTGGTGCAGGTGATTTTTGCCGAACCTGTACCGACAGCCTTTATTATACCGGAATCTGTGACTGTTAATACGTTTGGATTTGAACTTGTGTATTTATATGCGTACTTACCGCCACTTGCAAAAACCTGGGCATTACAGCCTTTATACAGTTTGGTCTTTGCGGTTGTCAAGGTGATAACACGCTTTTTGATTGTGACTTCACAGGTAGCCGAACCTGAATTACTCTTCGCCTTAATCTTTACTGTACCCACAGCCTTAGGGGTTACAACACCCTTTGAGTCAACAGTTGCGATAGAAGTATCTAAACTTTCAAAAGTTACCGGTTTTTTGCAGGTGGCTGTTAAGGTCAAGGTATCATCGTGATAAATTTCCGCTGTTGTTTTTGAAAGGGTTACATCAGCGTTTATAATGTTAAGCGTACTTGTTACAGTTTTTGTTCCTGCGGTTGCCGTGATATTTACAGTACCGCTTTTAAGACAGGTTATAACGCCTTTGCTGTCAACAGTTGCCTTTTTTTCATCAGAACTTGTCCAGGTTACCGGAGAAGTTGTTGTATTAGTCAGTTTATATGAGCAGGTATAACCTTTAAATCCTGTACCTGTACTATTTATATACAGTTGATTTTTTTTGATTTTGATATAGTCCTTATGGATATATCCCTTTGTTCCGCCTGAAAGTTTTACGTAATACCAACTTTTATTGTAGAATTTATTGTTTAGCACAGTTACAGTCGTACCCTTTGGAACACCGGATTTCACTACTTTGTAACTTGTACCGGCACCGCTTCTTACGTTTACATTTGACGCGGAAACTGTTGCCTTTAAGGTGACAGTTGCAGCATTAGTTGTAAAGGCTGAAGTTAAAGCCGTAATCATAAGAATCATTAAAAATACCGGGATTATTCTTTTAATTTTCATATACCATTTCACCTCTAAACATAGGTTATTTTATCATAAAAGAATTAAAATAGCAAATTAAAATGCTGTTACTTTTTGAAAATCTTATTCCTTATTCTGTATATATACAGGGAAATAAATACGGTTACGCACCTGTCATAAAACAAAAAGAAAATATTTCCAAGCAATAAAAATGCCCAAGGAATATAAAAACCGAATATTGTAAATTCCTCGTCAGGTATCATTAGAATAAATTTTCCAACAAGAAAAGCGGAAATTACGCATACGTTGAAAACTATGTATTTTAACAGATATTGCACAGATTTTGCTTTTAATCTTTCTATTGTGCTTTTTAAAATTGGGTAAAAACCGAAGAACAGTATGAAATATATTACCGCCTCTTTATCCCCTGCAAGTATCAAGGAAAGCAAAGAAACTGCTCCGTACACGCAGTACGCCCATTTGGGACTGAACTCGATTACAACTACTGTCAGCAACATTCCCGCAAAACAGGGAAAGGCATATGTTCCGCCCCAGATTATTCCCGTTAAGAGCATTAACACAAGGGCAAAACCTGAAATTATACCGCCGAAAGCGATTTTAAATGTTTTTTTCATAATTCACCACTTAACGACAGCAATTACACAGACAGTTAATACACATTAAGCCGGTGCATATATCGCAGGCATCACAACCGGAATTTGTGTTGACCTGTGTGGTATTATATCCGCCGTAACCGTAACTTTGCTGTCTTGACATATTATTCAAAGCCTGTCTGTACTCCATGTTTGAAGGGTCCATTTGACAGGCACGTTGAAAATAACTAAAAGCCTCACTTTGCCAACCTCTGCGGAAATAACACATTCCACGCAAAAAATACCACTCGGCACTTCTTGTATTTGGGTCTACGGCGTCAAGTATCTGTTCAGCCTCCTGAACACGGTTCTGCTGGATATATACTCGCACATTATAATAGGCAGAGGAAGAGTTATTATAACCGCTTGTATATCCACCGCTGTTGCCGTAACTGTTTGAGTTACCGCCGTTTTTACGCATTTCCATTATTGCGTCATAGGCTTCGTTTACCTCTTTCATTTTTTCTTCGGCAACGTCGGCAAGTGGGCTGTTTGTGTATTTGTCAGGATGATATTTTTTTGCAAGATTTCTGTAAGCGGTTTTTATTTCGCTTTCTGTTGCATTTGGTGATACTCCAAGTACCTCGTATGGATTTTTCATATTAATCCTTTCTTTTGTCTAAAACCTGTTTTTGAGTTATTGGTAAGCCTTTGAGAATTATATTGTCGATAATTCCCTTGAAATCAACTAATTCAAGCAACTCATAGGCATCAAAGGCTAAACCTAGAGATGCGGAAAGGTTTGTGTTTATTACTTCTTTTATATTTTCTGTATAAGAATTAAAGGGATTGAAATTTTTATTTTTCTTATCCTTTTCCAAATCGTCGGCGGCGTCGATTAAATATATCCATCTGCCTAAGCCGTAGCCCATTTGATGCAAAATTCTTTTTTCAGTATCGTCTTTTCCCTCGTTTTCAAGGAGAGTGGAGAGCATTTTTGCTGTAGGGTCAGATGCTCTGTCGATACTGCATTCCGGATAGTTTTCAGCCTCTATCTGCTCTTTTAACATTGTTGATAGGGCAAGGTCAATTTCAGGATATCTTTTGGCTGCCTTTTTTTGCCACCTTGAAAAAAGGGGTTTTATCAGTTTATAGGCAATTTTCTTGACAAACTTACTGTCGTTAATATCGTCAACAAGTTTGTAATAAGCAGAAATTACGCTTAATGCCGCTGCTTTTGAAAGGCTGTCCGACTGTGTTTTACAGTAATTACATTTTTTCAGGGGATTAAATCTGCAACATTTACTTTCAAAACCTGTGCAACTTCTGTTCAGTGACATTAAAATCATTCCGTAAAAGGTGCAGTCATAACTTAGTATAAAACGTGATAATATTGAATAGTCCCTGCCAAGTTGTCGGCAAAGTCCGCAATATACCGACTTGTACGCCTCGTATTCACGTACAAGCAACTCACCTTTCTCTACTTTAATGTAACCAAACATATACTTCCCCTTATACTGTACTTACTATAATATACTATAAAATTACAATTAAAACAAGAAAGATTTATCAGAAAATGTAGAAATGCTACTTTTATTTAGATGTATTTTATATTATAATCATATTATAAAACTATTTTGTGACAGTTGGTTGATGAAAAAATGAATGTGTATGATTTTGATAATACTATTTACAATGGTGATTCCACCTTTGATTTTTACTTATTTTGCCTTAAAAGAAATAAAAATATAATAAAACGTTTTCCGAATCTTGCAAAATCCTTTACAAAGTTTTATGTTTTCAAAAAAGGCAACAAAACTGAATTTAAGGAAAATATGTATAGTTTTTTGAAGTACATTGACACCGAAAAGGAAGTAAAGGAATTTTGGAAAACACATCTGAAAAATATTAAGCCCTGGTACTTTGAAAATCAAATGGACAGCGACTTGATAATATCCGCATCTCCTGAATTTTTGCTTAAACCTATTTGCAGGATACTTGGCATTAAGCATTTAATCGCATCAAAGGTTTCCCCTGTTGACGGTAAATACACAGGAAAAAACTGCCACGGCAAGGAAAAGGTGCGAAGATATAAACAATTATACAATGAAAAAATTGACGAGTTCTACTCCGACAGTTACAGCGACAATCCTTTGGCATTAATCAGCAAAAAGCCTTATATGGTAAAGGGTGATAAAATTACAAAATGGGATTTTAACAAAGTCAAAAAATAGTTATAGCCACAGTTTTTACGCTGTGGCTACTTTTTTACTTTATAGGAAATTGCTCGAAAACGGTCGGGCAAAAAAGATTTGAAAATATCAATTTTTCTTCTCGAAATGGGTGTCGAGGCACTCGACTTTTTTACTTATTTTAGGTGTGCGATATAATGGATAATAATGATAAAAAGATGAATAAAACAAATAAAGAAGAAGTAACAGAGGCTGTTTCTAACAAAGGTGTAACATTACATTTGAGAAAATCCAGTGGTACATCCTATCTCTATGATTGGATACATTCCATGATTTTTGCAATTGCCATTGTTGTAATTATTCTTACATTTTTTGTGAGACTTGTGGATGTAAGCGGTACATCAATGTATGAAACATTACATGACGGAGATAAAGTAATCGTAACTAATTTCTTTTACACTCCTGAAGATGGGGACATTGTTGTAATAAGTCACGGTGCGCAATATTCAGAGCCGATTATTAAGCGTGTAATTGCTACTGAGGGTCAGTCATTGTCTATTGATTTTGAGTCCGGAAAAGTTACTGTTGACGGCAAGGTTATTGATGAGCCATATATAAAAGGTCATACCTATAAAAAAGACGCTGAAATTCCTTCTGTTGTTCCTGAGGGAAAGGTTTTTGTTATGGGTGATAATAGGGAAGTATCACTTGACAGCCGTTCAACTGCTATAGGTCTTATTGATGAGAATGATATAATAGGTAAAGCTCAGTTTGTTGCTTTTCCCTTTAATCGCTTAAAAGGATTATCCTTATAAATAATTATTGTTATTTACTCACATCTGTTTTATAATAGATGTGAGTATTGTTTTTTGAGGTGAATTATGAGTAATAATCAAAATATACAATGGTACCCCGGTCATATGACTAAAACTAAAAGACGTATTCAAAGCTCCTTAAAGCTAATAGATTTAGTTGTTGAAATTTTAGACGCCCGTATACCGATAAGCAGCAGTAATCCTGATTTGAACAGTATTATTGAAAACAAACCTAAAATAGTACTTCTTAATAAATGTGACAAAGCCAGCAAAAACGGTAATCAAAAATGGATTGATTACTACGCTAACCAAAATATAATTGCACTTCCTGTTGATTGTAAAACAGGAAAAGGAATAAATCAGTTCGCTCCTGCTGTAAGAAAAGTACTAAGCGATAGAATTACTGCCCTAAAAAATAAAGGACTGAAGAATCCGGTTTTAAGAGTTATGATTGTAGGTATACCTAATGTGGGAAAATCCTCATTTATTAATAGGGTATCAAAACAATCAAAGGCAAAGGTTGAGGACAGACCCGGAGTTACCAGAGGAAATCAGTGGTATTCTATTGCAAATGACCTTGAAATGCTTGATACACCCGGAGTTTTGTGGCCTAAATTTGACG
>JAQXSC010000050.1 GCA_029218825.1 Oscillospiraceae bacterium
TGTTAAATTTTCCTGTTGCTGTTGAAACAAAATAATTTAGCATCCACCCTGCAACCGTAGTATAGAACATCATCAAAAGATAGTTGCCCACAAATGCCGCATATCCGTGGATTCTCCACTTCTTTTTTTCAGGAGTTAATTGATGGTATGTTCGTACAGGACTTTTCTGACTTGCACGGCCTAAGGAGAATTCCATTGTCATTACCGGCAGACCGAGAATTACAAGGAAAAACAAGTAAATTAATACAAATAATCCACCGCCGTATTGTCCTACCATATACGGAAACTTCCATACATTTCCAATTCCAATGGCGCAACCTGCACTCAAAAGTATGAATCCAAGTCTGCTGCCAAGTCGTTCTCTTTTCATAAACTCACTCCGTATTGTTGTATGTAAATGCTTTGAAACAAATACAATTAATTATATGTTATATTTATACCAAAAGACTTTTTTAAAATTATATCATCCACATAAAATCCTTGTCAACAGCCACATTATCGGTTATCACAAAATAGTAAAAACTTTATTGTATATTAGTCCGGATATATTAAACTATACAATATACTTAATGAAAAAAGCCCGATAAAATCGGGCTTTTCATGGTGCAGGTAACATATGTTCATCATTAGCAAGGTTGATACTCGTCACCTGTGTCTACGTAAAGGGGAAAGGTATCATCAACGCACCTCCCTAAAAATGCTCTATAGGAGCATTTTCTAAACGGTCGGCTTCAAGTCCTGATTCGCACAACAAAAACAACAGGGCATCCAAAAGGATACCCTGTATTTTTGGTCCGAGTGTTCATAACGGATTGTTATTTACTTACCATTCTCCGTGACAAAAAATATGTTCAACAGCAAAGGTCATTGCGGTAGTTAAAACATTAGCAGCAATAATAACCGCAATTAAAACCTTTTTATTAGAAGACTTCTTTCGCAAAAACAGATATACAATAGGAAATTCAACAAACAGTGTTATCAATAAATAGAAAAGCGAAACTGTAAACGTTGGTGTAGCGCTTACTGTATAATTGATTGCATAAAATATACCCTTTTCGGAAGTATAAAAAGAATATACGTTATCAGAGGAAATCCCGAGCCATATATACGGCACCAAAAACGAAGCCAAATTTGCCAACGAAACGACAGGTATTACACGTTTTAGGTCTTTAACTTTTGCCAAATAATTGATTAAAACAATCTCTATTATCAGCGTCAAGATTATTACGATAGGCAACAAATCCAGAGGACGTTTTGAAGAAACCCAATGCCATGATGAATTTGCAGACACCGTTATCGGAAACAAAAAGATAAATAATATCGCAATTAAAACTGAAAAGAATGTTTTATTATTTTTCACTGCATTCACCTCGAAGTTTTTTCTAAAAAAATTATATCAAGAATATACCTTAATGTCAATTTCTTAAATTGTCTTATGTTATAGCGAGCAGGGAATTTGTACGGCAAATTCCGGAATACAGACCGAAAAAGAAAGAGTGTCCATAACTTAAATCCGTTATGAACACTCATACTGGTGCAGGTAACAGGACTTGAACCTGCATGAAATTGCTTTCACATGGACCTGAACCATGCGCGTCTGCCAATTCCGCCATACCTGCATTTATTTAGTTTTTTGAATTTTTGCATGGTTATGGTGCAAACTGAACGATTCGCGTCGTCCAGTCTGAAATATAGTCGTCTCAGTCACGTCAAAAAGACGTTCCTGATACTCCTTATTTCACACAGCGGATTTGCTCCCTTTATCTGCCACCGGCAGCGGTCGCAATCCTACCAATTCCGCCATATCCGCATATTTAGTTTTGCTCCTAAATTTTACACGGTGGAGCAACCGAGGTTGGGAGTTTATCCTAATCAACTCTATAATTGTAACATAGAATTTTTAAAAAATCAAGTGTTAGCAGAAGTGATATAAAAAGTTTTTATCACTTCTGCGTTTTTTTATTTTAAAGTTTTAAATGTGGAGTATTTTCCTAAATCGCACAGGGTGATATCGTGACCTTGCAGTCTTGTGCTTAATGGAGCAAGTTGAGTATAATCTCCGTAGTGATTTGTGAGGTACTCCTTATATTTAGCCGGTACAGGAAGTTTTACACCCTCGAAATCCACTCTTATTTCATCATCGAGAAATGTTTTGTCAAAGCCGCCTTTTGCAACGCTTTTGCCCATTCCGTCATAGAGATATTTTGCGTTTTTCTTGTGTTTGAACATTTCAAGTGTTATTAACAGCATTCTCATAGAAAAACGCAGAGGGAAAATCTTTTTCAGAACATCGCAGATTGCGGACTGCACCTTTTTGCCGTTGTCCACTTTGCGGTGATTCCATTTATTAAACACCATTGCAAGCCAGAATAATGTCAACTGACTGTGGATTTTCTGACCAATTTTCGAGTTTGCGGTTTTATCGTGGCAGAAAATATCAAAGAAAAATCCGTTATTCATACCCTTGTGATTTTTTGAAAAATCAGTGGCAAAAACAGTATCGGCAAGTCGAAGTCTTGCGTAGCAATAGTTATAGGTTTTGTCCTTTTTAGGGTCCTGCAATATTACGCCCTCAGGTAATTCATCCGCAACAACCTCAAGGAATTTATCGTAGTTTTCCCTGTCCATCATAATATCAACATCATCATCCCAGGGGATAAATCCCTTATGACGAGCAGCACCTAATAATGTACCGCCACCGAGATAGTATGTGATATTATGCTTTTTGCAAATTCTGTCAACCTCTAACAGGTATCCCAGCAAAATTTCCTGTAATGCCTTTAATCTGCCTTGGTGTTCGTGAGGGAAAATAAAGTCCTCCTGATTATCCATATAACTCCAAACGCAAATTTCAAGTGCGGTTTGCAAATCAATATGGGTTTCAAAACATGCAAATAAAATCTTATCGCAGTTTAACTCGTTGCCCTCAAAACTGCCCACTTCGGTAGTTTTGATTTTTGCTTGTGTGCCGAACAAATCGTGAAGCATAGCGCACAGAGTACCTGTGGATACTGTCATATCCCTACCGCCAAGGTTATATACCCCTTTAAGTTCCTTGTTTATGGCATACATAACCGAGTTGAAAACATCGCTTATATAAACGAAAGTGATTTTATTTTCGGTGCTGTATATTTCAACTTCTTCACCTTTTGCCACAGCCTTGAAAACATCCTCCAAACCGTTGTAAACACCGCTACAAGCACCTAAAACAATGCCTGTGCGGATAATGGCAGTATTGATATTTTGTTTTTCGGCAAGACCTGTGAAATCGCTTTCAAGTGTTCTTAAAAGCTGTACGGAAAAATTATCAACATCAGCCTGTCCCATTTCCATTTCCGAGAAGGCTCTGAATTTATTTTCGCCTTTTCCGTAAACACGGCAATCAGACAGTAAAATAACTTTTCTGACTTTTTTGCTACAAGCCAAATCTATAATTTTGCTGATTGCGTTTGTTTCAATTTTATAGGTTTCAAAACTTTCTTTTATCTTAACACCTGAAAGTCCTGTGTGAAAAATATAATCAATTTTTTGCTTAATGTCGCCGATTCTTTCAAATTCGATAAAAATAAAATCGTCACGTTGCAAAACTCCATCAGGGATTTTATTGCCAAAGTCAGAACAAGTAGGAGCAAGGATGACTTTAGCATTAAGATTTTTCTTATCGTTCAGATTAAGAATAGTGTAGGCAAAGCAAAGCGCCATATCCTTGCCGGAAATAAGTACTGTTTTATCCTTAATGTTGTTAAGGTTAATGTCAAAATTGCTGTCCTCGTATTTCAGCGCAGGAGTTGACGCCCAGTCGGATTGAAATACGTTAAGTACATCCTTCATTAACATTGTTCTCACCTCCGATTACATTGACGATTTCATTATTGCGGCGGTTAGTTTTATGCCGTTTTCAAGACTAACCTTTGGTGAAAATCCCAGGGACTTGATTGCGTCTGTGTTTAGTATAAAATGTGAGGGATTAATAGGGGAGAAGTAACCTTTTTTGCAAATCAGTTTGCCTGTAGTTACTTCGGAAAAACTGTTGATAAAATCCCGTTCACTTGCAACGCTGTTGTCTGAGGCTATGTTATACACCTTTTCATTTTCGCCCTTTGTAAGCGCATACAAAATACCTTTTCCGCAGTCGGATACATAGCAATAACTTTTGGCAGTATTGCTTATATTTGAATCAGACTTTATTGGGGCATTTCCCTCAAGTAATGAATATAAAATATCTTTTCTGTCAAGGGGAACACCGTATATTTTACCGAGCCTTGCAAAGGTGATTTTTGCCATATTTGCCTGTGCAAACTTATGGGCAATACACT
>JAQXSC010000051.1 GCA_029218825.1 Oscillospiraceae bacterium
AGTCCGTAAGCCGTATATGCTGGTATAGCTCAGGCGGCAGAGCGCATCCTTGGTAAGGATGAGGTCGGCAGTTCGAGCCTGCCTATCAGCTCCAAATAATAGAGGCACTCCAAAAGGGGTGCCTCTATTTCATTACCTACCAGAGATGATAGGCAGGCTCGAACAGGCTGTGCGAAAATTTAAGCGTTAGCGCAAATTTGAAGCAAAAATGCTCCTGAGGAGCATTTTTAAGCCGCCGCGCAGATGAAACTTAACCTCTTTACGTGAACCCCACAAACGAGGTAGGTGTTTTTTTAATAGTAAACCTCGGCTATCAGCTCCATATAATAGAGGCCCTCCAAAAGGGGTGCCTCTATTTCATTATCTATCGGAGATGGTAGGCAGGCTCGAACAGGACGTGCCAAGGAATAAGCGTCAGCGAATTCCGCAGGTAAAAACCTGTCGGTGACAGGTTTTTAGTCCGCCGCGCAGATGAAACTAAACCTCTTTACGTGAACCCTACAAACGAGGTAGGTGTATTAATAAAAAGTTTTTCTCACCAAAATATAGTCGTTATGCGGACTGCTTGGAACGCAGTCCTTTAACTCCTTATTTTGGAGAGCGCTTTTGCTCCCTTAATCCGCCACAGGCGGCGGTCGCAACGCTGCCTATCAGCTCAAAATAAATCGCTTAGAAAACCTAAAATAGGTTACCTAAGCGATTTTCTTTTTACCATGATATTTGATTTTAGACGATTTGATGTTTACTGATACTATAAACGGCTCCAAAACACCAATAAAAGCACATAGTTTTGTTACAAAATATCATTATCGTTTTCGTGTGTACTTTCTTGATTATTGCTTTGTTGAAATAATATACCAATATTTATTACTTGAAGGATATAAGGGATATGTTAACTTTTACTGTTACCATTGTTATTAATTGAAATTTCTACTAGTTATTTAATGATTTAATAATTTCATTAAAAGCATTTATTTTTATCATGTAGGTTTGCCAGATTTCAAGAACAGGAGTAGCTAACTCTAATTTCTTTTCATATGAGTTATACTCCGGTAATTTGTTTTTTTCTATAAAATTGTTTCCAGTTTTATAATAACTCATAAATAAATCGTAAAAGCTAAATTCTTCTAACTGGTTTAAAATATTTTTTAAATGCATATCATTGGATTTTAAAACAGCAAGTTCAATTAAATCATGAAAAGTCTTTTGATAATTTATGAATTCAGCTAATAAATCAAAATATGATTGTGTTAGTATGACAGAAAAATCTGAATTGTAGGTGTTTGCAGCGTTTTGTAATATTGGGGATATTTCTCCAAATCTCTTATTATACTGATTAAGAAAAATATTTATAGAGTCGTAATTTATCATTTTTATACCTCCTTGATTGGGAATAGTGTTTTTTGATATGGTTGTCATGGAACAATTCTGTTTATACTCTTCTAGGAAATAATCTGTGCTTTTACCGGATATTTCACTTATTGCAACAAGATTTTCCAAGGACGGTGTACCGTTTTCAGATTCCCACTTTGCGATAGCTTCTCGTGAAACATACATAATGTCAGCTAAGTTCTGTTGTGTTAAGTTGAGTTTTTTTCGCTCTGTTTTTATTTTACTACCTAGAGTCATTTAATCACCTCCTTAAGTTTTGTGAGTTTATTATTCCATATAATTAAATAAAAGTCTAGTTACTCTTCGTAACATTCGCGTATTATAAACTGATATAGGCGAAGAAATATGTCATTTTTATTCGCTATTTTTTATCAGTAAGGCAGAGTCCAGTTAAAAAATTTATGTGCTGAAAAAGTTAAGACAATACAAAATCTATTTTTTGGAAAAACCAATGGAAACAGACTGCCCTCCATTGCGGAGTACCTCATATTTTCTTGTAAAAGTATTCTATCGAGAAAAGTTATAGAATAATTTACTTTTATATAGTTTTCTAAATAATTTACTGAAAGAAAAACACCATAGTTTCCTATGGTGCAAAAGAAATATTTCTTTGTTTAACTATGGGACTTACTGAAAATCAGTCGTCACACCAACCGTAACTCTCACCATCAAGAATACCAATATCGTACTTCTTATTCTTCTGTATCCTGCGGTTTTTCTTGTCGGCTTTGTAAACTTTGTTGTTCGGATTGTTCTGATTAGCATAATCATCAAGTCGTTTCTGAGTATGCGTTTTACCTGATACACCTTTCTTTTTAGCCATAGCCTGCCGTCTCCTTTCTCAATAGATTAACAGCCTATTAATACTGCGTTCAAATAACCGATTACCTAGAGCCCTTTTTAAGTCCCAGGTCGCAAATCACGAACAATTCACCTCGCGACAAATAATGCAAATATTAACATCTATGGGTTTGGAGCAAATTATTAATAATCTATGCCCACTTGATTATCAATAATATTACACTGTCATTTTATCAAAGAAGTTTATCATCGTCAATAACTATTTATCCTTCAAGAACCTTTTCAGCAGGAACGCGCAGAAGCAGAGGAACAAACTACTTAAACTCACGCCGTATGTCTGCCTTTGAGCATAATATCCAAGGTATTGGTGGCGTTGAAGCGGCTTGTTCGACAGTGTGAATTTAGCAGTTCGTCGTTTTTAGTCCGCCGCGCAGATGAAACTTGACCTCTTTACGTGAACCCTACAAACGAGGCAGGTGTATTCTAAATAGTAAACCTCGACTATCAGCTCCAAATAATAGAGGCACTCCAAAAGGGGTGCCTCTATTTTTTTACCTATCGGAGATGATGGGCGGGCTCGAACAGGACGTGCCAAGGAATAAGCGTCAGCGAAATCCGATTGAGTACTAAAAACGCTTGTTTCGCAAAATAAGTAGAAATCGGAATAAATTTCAATTATATTGTGAAAACTGACAATTTTCTACTAAATTTTTTTACATTTACTTAATAAACATCTAATTGAATATTGTAGAAAAATGTTGTATAATGTTTTTATATTTTTATTTTACTGTTGAGGGTGTGGATTTTGTGAAACTTTTAGAGGAGAAAATTCTTAAAGACGGTCACGTTGGTCAGGGTAACGTGTTAAAGGTTGACAGTTTTTTAAATCACCAGATTGACGTGGGCTTTATTGCTGAAATCGGCAAGGAATTTTACAATCTCTACAAAGATGAAAAAATCACAAAAATCCTGACTATCGAGGCTTCCGGTATCGGTATTGCCTGTCTGACAGCACAGTACTTTAACGTGCCGGTGGTATTTGCAAAAAAGACACCTACAATCAATATTTATGCAGACATTTATACTTCAAAGGTTAGTTCTTTTACTCACAAAAAAGAGTATGACATATATGTATCAAAGCAGTTTTTGAATGAAAACGACCGTGTTCTTATTATTGACGATTTTCTTGCAAAGGGAAGCGCTCTTGAGGCGCTGATCAAATTAATCGATGCTGCCGGTGCAAAAACCGTAGGCGCAGGCATTGTTATTGAAAAGGCATATCAGAACGGTGGCAAAATTATCCGCGATATGGGTATCAGAGTTGAGTCACTTGCAAGAATTTCAGAGATGACCGAAGAAAACGGCGTTGTTTTTTGTGACTAATTTGTAGGCAGAGAGCCAAGGCTCTTTGACATAAATTTTTGAGGAGGAATTCAAAATGTTCAAAAAAGTATTATCCATCGCATTGGCTGCACTAATGGTGCTTTCACTTGCCGCTGTATTTGCAGGTTGTGACACAGCAACAGGTGATGAGAGTATGAAGGTTGGTTTCATCTATCTTCACGATGAAAACTCCACATACGACAACAACTTCTTAACAGCCGCTAAAGAGGCTTGTGAGAAGATGGGCGTAGAAATGATTAACAAAACAAACATCGACGAAAGCGACGCTTGTAAAGAGGCTGCTCTTGACCTTGTTGACCAGGGTTGCGACATCGTATTCGCTGACAGTTTCGGCCACGAGGACTTTATGATTGAGGCTGCAAAGGCTAATCCTGAGGTTCAGTTCCTACACGCTACAGGTACAAAGGCTCACACAGAAAAACTTGACAACTTCCACAATGCTTTTGCTTCAATCTACGAGGGCCGTTACCTTGCAGGTGTTGCAGCAGGTATGAAGATTAACGAAATGATCGAAGAGGGCAAATTTACAGCAGATGAGGCTAAAATGGGTTACGTTGGCGCACACCCATATGCTGAGGTTAAGTCCGGCTACACATCTTTCTACTTAGGTGCAAAGTCAGTTTGTCCTACAGTTACTATGGAAGTAACATTCACAGGTTCTTGGTATGACGAAACTCTTGAGAAAGAGGCTGCTAACAAGTTAATCTCTGACGGTTGTGTTCTTATCAGCCAGCACGCTGACTCAATGGGCGCTCCTACTGCTTGTGAATCTGCAAAGGTTCCAAACGTTTCTTACAATGGCTCAACAGTTAAGGCTTGTCCAAACACATTTATCGTTTCTTCAAAAATCAACTGGGCTCCATACTTTGAGTATGCTATTCAGTGCGTAAAAGACGGCAAGGCTATCGACACTGACTGGACAGGTACACTTGCTACAGGTTCTGTAGAGTTAACAGAGGTTAACGAGAAGGCTGCTGCTGAGGGTACTCAGGAGGCTATCGACGCTGCAAAGGCTGACCTTGAGGCAGGTAAAATCAGCGTATTTGATACTGCTAACTTCACAGTTGACGGCAAGGCTCTTAAGTCTTACAAGGCTGACGTAGATTCTGACCCAGAGTTCAAGGGTGACACAGAAGTTATTACTGACGGTGTATTTGAGGAATCAAAATATCGTTCTGCTCCATACTTTGACATTGATATTGACGGAATCACTGTAATCAAGTAATTTTAAAATATCGGGTCACTGTTATATTGATTGTTAAACCTGCCGTGACCGTTTACTAAACGGTCACGGCATAGTTTTTTTGAGGGAGAATATTATGGCTGACGTTTTGGCATTAGAATTAAAGGGCATAACCAAAACCTTTGGCAGTGTTGTTGCAAACAAAAATGTTGACCTAAAGGTAAAAAAAGGAGAAATTCTCTCTATTTTAGGTGAGAACGGCTCCGGCAAAACAACACTTATGAATATGGTATCGGGCATTTACTACCCTGATGCAGGTGAGATTTTTGTAAACGGCGAGAATGTTGTTATCAGTTCACCGAAAGACGCTTTTAAATACAAAATCGGTATGATACACCAGCACTTTAAACTTGTTGACGTATTTACCGCTACGCAAAACATTGTCCTTGGAATTAAGGACGGCACAAAATTTAATATTAAATCAGCCGAAAAAAAGGTTAAGGAAATTACGGAAAAGTATGGTTTTATCGTTGACCTTAACAAAAAGATTTACGAAATGTCTGTATCCGAGAAACAGACAGTAGAGATTATCAAGGTGTTATACAGAGGGGCGGATATTCTTATCCTTGACGAGCCTACCGCTGTTCTGACACCTCAAGAAACACGAAAACTATTCGACATCCTCCGCAAAATGAAAGCGGACGGAAAGTCGATTATTATAATCACTCATAAACTCCACGAAGTGCTTGAAATTTCCGACAGGGTTACTACCCTCAGAAAAGGCGAGTACGTGGGAACAGTTGAAACAAAAGACGCAACCGAGCAATCCCTTACAGAAATGATGATGGGTGAAAGGGTTGAACTTAATATCACCCGTGAAGAGCCTAAAAATCCTGTTGAAAGACTTGTTGTAGATCACCTTACGGTAATTAAGCGTGACGGTACGGTTGCCCTTGACAACGTGGAATTTAACGCATACGGCGGAGAAATTTTAGGCGTTGCCGGTATTTCCGGTTGCGGTCAAAAGGAACTTTTGGAGTCTATTGCAGGACTTCAGGTGACTACCAAAAAGTCAAGTATTCTGTATAAGCCTGACGATTTAGGCCCTCAACAACTTGTGGGAAAAACTCCGAAGGAAATCAGAAAACTGGGCGTTGCACTTTCCTTTGTGCCTGAGGACAGACTTGGTATGGGTCTTGTGGGAAATATGGATATTATCGACAATATGATGCTCCGTTCCTATAAGTCAGGCAGAGGCTCATTTTTAAACAGAAAACAGCCTAAAGGACTTGCAGAGGAAGTTATTGAGAACTTGGAAGTAGTTACTCCAAGCGCTACTACTCCCGTTAGACGTCTGTCCGGCGGTAATGTTCAAAAGGTGCTTGTAGGCAGAGAAATCGCCTCTGCTCCAAAGGTGCTTATGGTGGCATATCCTGTTAGAGGTCTTGACATTAACTCCTCATACACTATTTACAACCTACTTGCCGAGCAAAAAAGAAACGGAACGGCTATCATATTTGTAGGTGAGGATTTAGACGTACTTTTGGAACTTTGCGACAGAATTATGGTTATTAACTCAGGCAAGATTACCGGTATTGTTGACGGCAGAACTGCCACAAAAGAAGAAATCGGTTTGCTTATGACAAAAAGTGTAGAAAGGGAGGATAAAAATGAACAGTAAAACAAAGAATCACGAGCCTCTCTTTCACATAGCAAAAAGAGATACCCTGCCTATGTATAAATCCTGGGCAATACGTGGTTTGGCTATCCTTTTTGCATTGATAGTTGCAGGTATTGTTACAATGCTTTTAACAGGGGAAAATCCTCTGAAAGTTTACTCAACTATGGTAAGCGGTGCTTTCGGCTCAAGCAGACGTATATGGAGTTTGCTCCAAAGCCTTGCGATGTTGCTTTGCGTATCCTTGGCTGTTACTCCTGCATTTAAGATGCGATTTTGGAATATCGGCGCAGAGGGACAGGTACTTATCGGCGGACTTGCTACTGCCGGTTGTATGATTACCCTTGGAGATAAAATTCCAAACGCTCTGCTTATTTTGGTTATGATAGTTGCAAGTATTGTTGCCGGTGCAATCTGGGCGCTTATTCCTGCGTTTTTCAAGGCGAAGTTCAACACTAATGAAACCTTGTTTACACTTATGATGAACTACGTTGCTATTCAACTTGTATCCTACTTTGAGATGCTGTGGGAAAATCCAAAAGGCTCAAGTAACATAGGTATTATCAATCAGTCAACCCACGCAGGCTGGCTGCCTACAATCGGAAATTTTGAATATCTTTTGAATGTGCTTGTGGTTTTGGGATTGACGATATTTATGTATATCTACCTGAAATACAGCAAACACGGTTACGAACTTACTGTTGTAGGTGAAAGCGAAAACACAGCGAGATATATCGGACTGAATGTTAAAAAAGTAATTATGAGAACAATGCTTTTATCCGGTGCAGTTTGCGGTATTGCAGGTTTGCTCCTTGTAGGCGGTACTAATCACACTATCACCACCACTACGGCAGGCGGCAGAGGTTTTACGGCAATTATGGTATCATGGCTTGCAAAGTTTAATCCTATATATATGATTTTGACGGCATTTTTGATTGCTTTTCTTGAGGTAGGTTCAGGAGCAATCTCAACGGTATTCGGACTAAACGAATCTTTTGCGGATATTATTACAGGTATTATCCTGTTCTTTATTATCGGCTGTGAGTTCTTTATTAACTATAAACTGCATTTCCGCAGTAGGCATAAGGAGGTAAAGTAAGATGGTTGCAACATTTATTCAACGTGCTGTAATGCAGGGTATTCCTCTGCTGTTCGGCTCAACAGGTGAAATCATCACCGAAAAATCCGGCAACCTGAACTTAGGTATCCCCGGAATTATGTATGTGGGCGGTATCAGCGGTGTAATCGGTGCATTCCTTTACGAAAATTCTCTTGCCACTCCTGAGGATGCAAACGCATTTATGGCTATCTCCATTCCGCTGCTTTGCAGTATGTTAGGCTCACTTATTATGGGACTTATCTACTGTTTCTTAACAGTTACTTTAAGGGCAAATCAGAACGTAACAGGTCTTGCCATTACTACTTTCGGTGTTGGTTTTGGTAACTTTTTCGGTGGCTCACTTATTAAACTTGTTGATACAGACGTGCCATCAATCGCACTTACAACAACAAGTAATTACTTCAGAACAACCTTGCCCTTTGCGGAGTCAACAGGCTGGTTTGGAAAAATCTTTTTATCCTACGGATTTTTAGCATATGCAGCGATTATTATTGCTCTTGCCTGTGCATTTTTCTTAAACAGAACTCGTGGCGGTCTGCATTTAAGAGCAGTGGGCGAAAACCCTGCAACCGCTGACGCAGCAGGAATTAACGTTGAGAGAACAAAGTACCTTGCAACCTGTATCGGCAGTGTAATCGCAGGTTTCGGCGGTCTGTATTACGTTATGGACTACGCAAACGGCGTGTGGTCAAACGACGGTTTCGGCGACAGAGGTTGGCTTGCTATCGCCCTTGTAATCTTTGCAATCTGGAAACCGAGTTCAGGTATTTTAGGGTCTATCCTCTTTGGCGGACTTTATATTATCTATCTGTTTATTCCGGGTCTTGCTTTGAGAACACAGGAACTGTTCAAAATGCTCCCGTATGTTGTTACAATTATTGTACTTATCTTTGTGAGCATCAGAAACAAAAAAGAAAATCAAGGACCGCAATCCTTGGGACTTTCCTACTTTAGAGAAGAACGGTGATAAAAAACCGCTCTGCTGATTTTCAGCAGAGCGGTTTTTTAAAATTGATAATTGATAATTGAAAAAGGATAATTATGGACGTGAAGAAAAATCCATATATAAATAAACTTCAGTTCCCGACAGAATTTATAGTCCGCCTTTGGCGGAGAATATTGCCTCCTTTGTGTAAAGGGAGGTGTCACGAAGTGACGGAGGGATTGTTATAAATAAGGTCGGGCGTAAAAGTACTCTAATTAAGTAAACTTATCTGCTCGACCTTCATTATCAATTATCCACTATCCATTATCCATTAAATTTTTTACTTCCGTTAAGTCCTTGCACAAAGCAAAAAGCATAGGGCGAATTTCCTCGGTAGGCTCTATTAAGTCAGGCACCATTATAGGTTTTAACCCAGCACCGAATGCGCTTTTTATTCCGTTTATACTGTCCTCTAATGCGATACAGTCCTTTGGATTTTCCCCTATTTCTTTTACGGCGGTTACAAAAATTTCAGGGTCAGGCTTACTTTTTGAAACCATATCTCCGCAAATCAGCCTGTCAAAATAATCAATTACCTTTGCTCTTGTTAAAATCTCTGTTGCACTTTTTGCTGTGGTAGAGGTTGCAAGGGCGATTTTTATATCCTTGCTTTTGAGATAGTCAAGAATTTCAAAAAGTCCTGTTTTTATGGGGACACCCTGTTTTTCCGTGTATTCCCAAAACCGTTCCATAGCCTCAACTTTGATTTTATCGTAGTCAAAGTCACTTCCGTATAGGTTTTTGTAGAAAGCCTTAACCTCTGCGGAGCGAACACCTATAGTCTGCTTGTAAATATCAAAAGTGTAGGGGTAGCCTTTTTCGGTTAATATTTCATTCCAGATTTTGTATGTGAGATTTTCTGTGTCAAACATCAAACCGTCCATATCAAAAACTGCGCCTTTAATCATATTGCTTTTCATAATCCTCTTTTAAAATGCTGTAGTAACAGCAGTCGCAAATTCCCTGATTGTTAATATCGGACTTTCGCAGAGTACCCTCGTACACCATTCCGCACTTTTTCATAACCTTGCCGGAATTTGGATTGTTCACATCGTGGCGGCTTTCAATCCTCAAAGCACCCACCTCGTCAAACAGGTACTTTATAACCATACTCAAAGCCTCGGAAGTTATGCCCTGACGCCACCATTTTCTGCCGATGCAATAGCCTATGTGGAACATACCGATACTGTCGTTTTTCAGGACAACACCGATATTTCCAACAGGCTCTTTTGTATCCCTAAGTACTATAATCCATTGGTAAAAGTCCTTTTTGCCGTAGGATTTTATCCATTCGTTTACCACAAATTCAGTTACGGAAATGTCCTTGTGAGGTTGCCAAGTAAGATACTTCGTTACCTCAACGTCATTTGCCCAGTTGTTGAACATAGGCAGGGTATCCTTTTGGCTGAATTTTCTTAAACAGAGCCTTTGGCTTTTCAGCGTCTTTGTTCCCTTGTGTTTCATTTCAGTTTCTTCAATTCGTCAACAATTTTTTCAAATTCCATACTATGACTTGCCTTTACCAAAACAACGTCACCCTTTTGGATTATTGCAGGGAGTTTTTGCAAAGCCTCCTTTTTTGTTTCAAAATACAGGTCGCTTTCCGCTCCTTTTGCAAGTTCCCTTGCAAGTGGTCCGATTGCCACAACAAGGTCGGTTTTCTTTGCATATGCACCTGTTTCAAAGTGGAGTTTCAGTTCATTTACTCCAAGTTCTTTCATATCACCTAAAATGCAGACCTTTCTGCCTTTGAAGTTCATCAGAGTGTCAATAGAGGCTTTTACGGAAGTTGGGTTTGCATTGTAGCAATCGTCAATGATTCTGATGTATCCGTTGTCAATTAAATTTGCTCGACTGCCTACGGTTTTGTAACTCTCAACACCTTTTACGATTTCTTCATCTGTCAAGTTGAGAAGTTTTCCCACAACCGCTCCGGCAAGAGCGTTGCTGACCATATATGTGCCGATTGCAGGAATTACAACGTGGTGAGCCTTACCGCCGAAAATCAAGTCAGCCTCAACGCTTTCACCGCCGTTGCTTTTGATGTTTTCAGCCTGATAATCCCCATTGTTTATGCCGTAAAAAATCGGCGCTTTGCCCTTGACTTCTTTAACATTTCTCAACTTATCGTCATCAATGTTCAGCACAACAGTACCGCCCTCACGGAGATTTTTAAACATTTCCGTTTTAGCCTTGAAAACGCCGTTTCTGTCGCCTAAATTTTCAATGTGGCAGTCACCGATGATTGTGATAACCTCAACGGTAGGCTGTACCATTTGAGAAATTCTGTCCATCTCTCCAAAGTCGGAAATTCCCATTTCCACAACTGCAACCTCTGTGCTGTCCTCCATACCGAAAAGGGTCAGCGGAACGCCAAGTTCGTTGTTAAGGTTGCCTGCCGTTTTGTGAACCTTGTACTTTTGGGCAAGTACAGATGCAATCATTTCCTTGGTGGATGTTTTTCCTACACTTCCGCTTATTCCCACAACAGGAATGTCAAAAAGTTCTCTGTAGGCTTTTGCGATTTTCTTAACGGCAACAAGAGTGTCGTCAACAAGGATATAGGGCTTTGTGGGATTTTTAGGCGGTTTCTCACATAATGCGCAAATTGCCCCCATTTCAAAGCACTTTTCAATGAAATCGTGTCCGTCAACCCTTGCGCCTTTAATAGCCAAAAACAGGGAGTTTTCCTTAATGTTTCTGCTGTCACGTTCAATAGTGCTGACAGGTGTGTCCTTTAAATTTTCGTCGCCTATGTACTTTCCGTTACAGGCGTCTGCGATTTGCCTAAGGGTAAAATGTTTCATATAAATCTTTCCTAATTATATTTTTCAAGTGACAGTTCAACTATTTTGTCGCAAAGAGTGGGGTAGTCCATACCCTCAACAGCCGCCTCCTGTGGGAGCAGGCTTGTAGGCGTCATACCGGGCAGAGTGTTAGCCTCTAAACAATAGGCATTTCCATTTTCGTCAAGAATAAAGTCAACACGTCCGTAGCAGGTCAACTGTAAAACCTTGAATACCTCATATGCGCTGTCCCTGAGAATTTTATCCTCCTCAGGTGTAATATCCGCAGGGCAGACTTCAAGGGTTAGTCCAGCCTGATACTTTGACTTGTAATCGTAAAATCCTGTGGTAGGGATAATTTCAATAGGCGGTAAAACCTTGTTACCAAGTACGCCTACGGAAAATTCTCTGCCTTTGATAAACTGTTCCACAACAATTTTATCTTCAAAGGAAAAAGCCTCATCAACCGCTTTGGTAAATTCTTCAGGGTTTTCTGCTTTCAGAATACCTACACTGCTGCCCCCTGAACAAGGCTTGATAACGCAGGGGAAGTATGACCAAGTGCCGGTATCGTCACCCTTTTTGAAAACTTCGCCCTTGGCAGTGCCGATTTTATTCTGAATAAACAGAGCCTTTGTAATGCCTTTGTCCATAGCAAGAGCCGCGCCTAAATGACCGGAGCCTGTGTATTTTATTCCCAAAATGTCAAAGGTTGCCTGTATCTGACCGTTTTCACCCTC
>JAQXSC010000052.1 GCA_029218825.1 Oscillospiraceae bacterium
TCTTCGGGAGCAAGCTTGGCAAGTTTTTCGTTTAGTATGGAGTTCTTGACGGTATATCCCGTTTCCAAAACATCAGCAAGAACCATATCAGATGATACTTCCAAAGCGTTTAGTATCTTAATAAAGGTTTCAAGTGATGGAATTTTCTCTCCACGCTCGACCATACCAATATAATTTGTTGTTAGTCCGGCTTTCTCAGCTAAATCCTCCTGACGGAACTTTTTCATAAGACGATACTTTCTAATATTCTTGCCGATTGTATCAAGCTGCATCACATCACCCCCTTTGGTGTACTTCTATAACTATTAGTATAGATTATGCTGAAAGCGATATACACCAACCTCACGGAAGATAAAACAACTATTAGTGATGATTTTCAAAGAATTTTGTGTTATACTGTCTTATGTCAGGAGTGATTTACAATGGCTTTGGAAACAACAGCTACCTTTATAGGTCATAATGAATGCTTTGGATTATCCGCAGAAAAGCTCAAAAATGCGATACGAGAGCTAATCGAAAAAGGCGTGACAGATTTTCTGAGCGGAGGGCAAGGCGGCTTTGACAGGTTATGCGGTCGCTGCGTCTATGAACTCAAAAAGGAGTTTCCGCACATCAATAACTATCTCGTTATTCCTTATCTCTCTTTCAATGTTTATGATAAAGAGCTTTTCGATTCGATAATATATCCCGACGGATTTGAAAAATACAATTTCAAATCTGCCATTCCCGCAAGAAACAGATATATGGTGGATAATTCCGGATATGCAATCTGTTTCGTGACTCATTCTTGGGGCGGTGCTGCCAAGACCTATGAGAGAGCCAAGAAGAAAAAACTCCAAATAATCAACTTAGGAGCAAAAGAGGATGGGGAATGAAAGAGTGATTTTCAGCAATAGGTTTGACCGACCTACGCTTGAACAAATTGAAGAAGAAATGAAAAAAGAGAATTACGATGATAACGAAAACTTGATGTCAGCAGAAGAATTTCTTGATTTTATGAAGAAAAACAGAAGGACTATCCCCAATGAAAGGCGTATAGCTAATAAAGATAAATTTATTTGGGCAGTCCGTGAGTTATCAGAAACCTATGAAATTGACGCAGATTTGATAGAGGACGATGACGGATATACCGCATCTCTCTATATGAACTATGCTTCATATAATGGATATATAAAGAAACTGCTGGGACTTATTTTTATCCTGTCCGACGACTTTTCTATGTTCAAAGCAAAAGATAATAGAGACAGCGATTTGTTGATGTGTTTTACTTATCACACGCACAATGTCTATCTGAAAGATAGAGAAATAACTGATTTTGAATAATGTACTTGATGGCTACTCAAACGAGCAGCCATCTTTTTTTAATATGCCGGAATACCGTATCCGTAGATAACTGAGCTACCAACCGTGTATGTTTTGGTTCTGCAAGTGTCACCTGAGTTGCCCTCAACGGTATAGACTGTACCGTTCTCACATTTCTGAACAATACCGGTGTGGTCTGTTACGCCGTCGCCCTCCCAGTCAAAGAAGATGATTGTACCGGGCGAAGGCTCATACGAACCGTCTGCCCATTGTCCTCGGTCTCTGAACCATTGTACGCCGTTTACGCAACCGGCATACTTCGGAATAATACCAGCGTCGATATATCCGCACTCGTTGGCACACCAAGAAACAAAGCAGGCACACCACTCTACACGGGAGTCAAACCCGTACCAAGACCAGTAAGGCTGACCGCCCACATTACCTACCTGAGACAGAGCAACCGTTACGATTTGGTCGTCGCTGTATCCGATACCGTAAAGTACCTGCGACCATAGCTGGTTGTTTTCGTCCTTTAGCAGCTCGGCAAGATAATCTTTCTGCTCTTGATTAAAGCCGTACATAGCCGCCATTTCATCAACAGTCTTGTGCGTTACCGTGATATACAGAAATGTTTCGGTTACCGTGGTTTCAGTCTGTACGATATTGCCGTGTCCGTCGTCGCTTTCCTCGATTTCGGTATGGGTTTTCGTTTCCGTTTGGGAAGAAATATCGTTCATCTCCCAAAAAATATCCGACAGTAGCTGCTTCTTGGTTTCGTCAACCGTGGCAACCTCCATCGGATTATCAGGGTCGGTATTTACTTTAACAGAATAGACCGCAAGAACCTCTTTCCACACAGCTCGGCTTCCACTCATTTCAAGCACATCATAGCTTACAGAGTTCTTTTCCTGTTCCAATCGGTCATCATATTCCTGATTGATTTCCTGAACGACTGTCTGCATTGACATTCCCGTGCCGGAATCCTCTCCCGAAAAGAAGATACCGAACACAGAACCCGCATGTAATGCGACAAGGCATAGAACAATAATAACTACCACCGCAACCCAACCGCCGGCAGCGATGGCGGCAACAAGACCTTTTACCGCCGCTATGATTGCTTTTACTGCGGCAACAGTGGCTTTGGCTGCGGCTTTAATCGTAGCGGCAGTTGCTTTGGCTGTGGCTTTTGCTGCCTGTGCCGCTTTCTGCGAAGCCTTAACTGTCGCCTGAGCTGTTTTCTGTGCCGCTTTTGCCGCTTGCTGACTGGTTTTTATCGCAGTCTTTGCAGTCTGCTCAGCCGTCTTAACCGATTTCTGTGCGGTCTTTGTTGCTTCTTTTCCGGCAAACTTAATGGTTTTCTTTCCGGAGGAAGTGGCAGACTGCTTTATGGTCTTTTCCGCCTTATCGACAGTCTTAATCGCAGAGCTTGTGTTTTGCGAAGCCTGTTTTCTCAAAGACTGCTCGGCTCGCTGCTGCTTGAAACGCTGAATACCGTCCTTTGCAGTTCGGATATTTTCTTTTGTGGTTTCAAGTCCCTTTCGTCCCGCCTTGTCAAACGCATAGGCACCATCGTGAACCACCTCGTCAATACCGCTTTCCAGTTTATCGGAAGCGTATTCCTCGGCAGAACTGCTGTTGGCATTTACCGACCGCTCCGCCTTTTCTTTTGTTGCGATATACGCCTGCTTCATTCGTTGGGTTGCGACGGCAGCCTTATCTATTGTTCGTATCGTACCTTTTGCATTGTCTTTCGTTTTAATATCAGCCATACAATCCCTCCTTCCTATGCAGGCTGAATTACCTGTTGTATTATTCGTTTATTAGCTTCGCCACTACAACAAGTCTGCCGTTTGTCCGGGAATACTCACAGGTGGAAAGGGTCAGGAGCTTGTCGCCGTATTCGGCGGTTACGCCGGTTTCGTAAAGCGACAGTTTCTTGCACTTCTCAACATAGGCAGTGAAATCCTCGGCGGTGTCCGCATTGACGAACTGATAATATTTGAAGCTGTCGGGACTATCCGTATATACTACGGTTTTGAACACGGCAATTACTTCATAGGTCTGTCTGTCGGTCAGCGTATCAAAGGATACTGTTTTGTGCTTTTCCCAAAAGCTCTTGTCCTTGAATTTCATAAGACCGGCGAACATAGAGCCGTCGTTCATATGATGACCGTAGATGATGATATTGTCGCTTGGCAGCTCCATATCGCAGTTTTCCTGAACATAAGGACAGCCGTAGTCGGTGTATGCCTTATCAAAGCCGTGCTTCAGATAGAAGTTCGGGTTGTCCTTTGACTGCATAACGGGATAATTGATTTTTGTGTCCTCAACCTTAA
>JAQXSC010000053.1 GCA_029218825.1 Oscillospiraceae bacterium
GTTTCCTTGTATTATATAATAGTAAGCATAAGAGTACTTATTTAAGGGCTCTTTATGTTATACTGTTAGAGATACTGTGGATTAGTTCAGTTTCCTACCGCACGACGGTTTTCGATAGGCTCTAACCACAGTCTCTTTGTACAGTTGTTAATAAGTTAGATACCGCACGACGGTTTATTTAGAACAAGGTTACAATCGCAAAGAGCATTGTGGATCTAAACAGTATCAAAACTATTATGTAAAGGGGTATTAGTATGATTGTTGTCGGAATTGATGTCGCTAAGAACAAGCACGATTGCTTTGTTATGAACTCGGAAGGAGAAGTCCTGTTCAACTCCTTCGTTATTCAAAACAACCGAGAAGGTTTTGAAAGCCTTTATGAGAAGATTTGCTCTGTAGCTGATGATTTTACAAAAGTAAAAGTAGGACTCGAAGCCACGGGACACTACAGCTACAATATTTTGGGCTATCTCCTTGATAAAGGGCTATCAACCTATGTTATCAATCCGTTACATACCAATCTTTACAGAAAAAGTCTAAGCCTTAGAAAGACGAAAACGGATAAGGTAGACGCTCGTACCATTGCGGCTATGTTGTTGTCTGACGTGAACTTAAAGTCCTACTCAAACGCATTATACCACAACGAAGAGCTAAAGTCACTAACAAGATACAGATTTGATAAAGTTAAGGAACGCGCCAAGCTCAGAGTTTCAATTTCAAGACTTGTCAACATTCTGTTTCCTGAACTCGAAAAGCTGGTTCCTACACTTCACATAACTTCTGTTTACGAGTTGTTAAGCCAATTTTCGTCTGCTAAACAGATTGCCTCTGTTCATCTCACCAAGTTGACTAATCTCTTGTCAACATCATCAAAAGGACACTACGGTAAAGATAAAGCAGAAGAAATCCGCAACGCTGCGAGAATTTCTATCGGCTCGGATATGCCTGCTAAATCGTTGGAACTTAAACATACCATTAAACTCATCAGAGAACTTGATTCTGAAATTAAGGAGATTGAATTTCATATCAAATCAATTATGGACAAGCTTAATTCTCCTATCCTTACCATTCCGGGTATCAGTTACCGCATGGGTGCTATGATTATTGCCGAAATCGGTGACTTTGATAATTTTAGCTCTCCGGACAAAATTCTTGCGTATGCGGGACTTTCACCATCCACCTACCAATCGGGACTACTCATCTCTACTCACTCTCGTATGGAAAAACGTGGTTCCAAATATTTGCGCTACGCACTCTTTAACGCAACAAAGTTTGTCTGCAATTGGGATGACACCTTTGCCGAATACTTTGCCAAGAAACGCAGTGAGGGTAAACACTACAACGTTGCTATTTCCCACGCTTGTAAGAAACTTATCAGAGTAATCTATCACTTGGAAGCAACCGGAGAAGCTTATTGCCGATAGACTTTCTTTTTATCAATCTGCTTTGAGCAACTACTCGGTTGCTCTTTTTGTCCTGCTTTTTTCTTGTTAAATTTTTGTGGAAAATTTTTCATTTTTCTATTGACTTTTAATAGTTAGTCTATCAAACAAAAATACTACCCCTCGTAAAATGAGGGGTAGTTGAGTTTTATAAAGCATTTATATGTATGGGGAAACGTTGTCCTTTATAAGTGAATATGCCTGTAGAATACAGTTGTAAATTGTTTCCTCGTTGGCTTTTCCGTGGGCTTTGATAATGTTCTTGTTTACTCCTAAAATTACCGCACCGGCTAACTCGTTAAAGGAGTAATATTTTCTCACAGAATTAATGTTGTTTTCAAAAACTGTTTTTAATTCTTTATCGGAATTATTTAAAATTATTTCGCTGATTTTCTTTACAATACCTTTGCCTACAGCCTCGGAATTTTTAAGAATCATATTTCCCACAAGACCGTTGCAGACTACGGCATCAACAGCACCTGTAAAAATATCATCAGGCTCAATATTTCCCACAAAGTTCAGTTCAGAATCTTTCAGCATTTTGAATGTACTTTGCATTGTTGCGGTACCCTTTGAGTCCTCTTTGCCTACGGAAAGTAACGCAACTTTTGGGTTGTCCTTGTTTGCAAATCTTTTTATACAATCCGAGCCGAGTTTTGCAAAATTAACAAGGTCTTTGTCAGTTGGCTCAAGGTTTGCACCGCAGTCAAGCATACACACAAATCCACCGTTGTAGCAGGGGAAAATTGACGCTAATGCAGGTTTTGTGGAATTAGGCAGAAGTCCTATTTCAATCATTGACAGCATAAGTAATGCACCTGTATTGCCGACGCTTATCATACAAGATTTATCACCGCTGTTTTTTAATGTTTCAATGGCTTTGTTGATTGAATAATCTTTTGCCTTTGTAGCGGCTAAAACAGGGTTATCGTTGTTTGTCAGCACAGCATTTGCATTTACAACATTGATTCTGTCCCTATGTTCATTACAGCAGTCCAATCCGCTGTTGATTACATTTTCATCACCTACAAAGGTAAGTGTAATATCATCAAAGATTTCCAATGTTTTTACGGCACTTTTTACAAGAGCCTTTGGGTCATTATCTCCGCCGAATAAATCTAAAATAATATCAATCATAGTTTGCTACCTTATACAAAAAACATAGTTATAAATTTCCTGACCGCCGTTTATAAAGTTTATTTCAACGTTAGGAATTGAATTGTTTATGATTTTTTCTATCTTTGAGGTTTTTGGAATAGGCTGGGTTTTTCCAAGGAAAATATCAAAGGTCCTTATGTTGTAAACCTGCGGAATCTTATCAAGCAGGGAAGCGATAGTGGTTTCAACATCTCTGTTTGATGTAACGATTTTATCGTTCACCATTCCGATATAGTCCCCAACAGATATTTTAAGTCCGCCCATTGTAGCGCTTTTGTTTGCAAGGGCGATTGTTACGGTAGTGGTATTCAGCACAGCCTCTTTCATTTTTGAAAGGGTTTTATTTACGCTTTCATCTTTACTTGCCACACTCAATGCAGAATACCCCTCTGCCATAGAGTTTGAATTAACAATGTGAATTGACTTGTCGGAATTTGACTGTGCCTGTTGTGCTACCATAAAAATGTTTTTGTTGTTAGGCAAAATAATTATCTCGTTGCAGTCGGAACTGTTTACACAGTCAAGAATTTCTCCTACGGAAATGTTGTCGGATTGACCGCCGTCAATAACAAATTTTGCACCTGAGTTTTTGAAAACCTCTGCAATTCCGCTGCCGTCTGCTATGGCGATAATATCGTAATTATTCTTTTCAATAGCAATCATTTCCTCGTGCTGAACGTTCATATTTTCAATCTTGATTTTTATGAACTCTCCGTATTTGTGGAAGAATGTCAGCACGTTTTCAGGAGTTTGAGTATGTACGTGGATTTTCAGGATATTGCCGTCTTTTACCGACACTACGGAATTGCCGATTGTGTTAAGGTAATCTACAGCAGTTTCCTCACGTAAATCTGATTTTAAATCTATAATCAACTCCGTGCAGTAACCGAAACTGTCCACTTTTTGAGAGGATTGATTTTGATTATTTACATCCTGTGTGTATTTATCCAAATCAATTTCAAAGTCAGTTGAACAGGATTTCAGCATACCGGATAACAGGAATACAAATCCCATAGCACCGCTGTCAACAACACCTGCCTCTTTCAAAACAGGCAATAAATCAGGGGTTCTTTCCAAGGATTCCTTTGCCCCTGTAAGCAGACATTCGATAAAGTCCTCTACAGTCATTTCCTCGGAAAGTTCCTCCTCGGCATACTCGGTTGCCTCTCTGCAAACTGTCAGGAAAGTACCCTCTACAGGGTTTGATACAGAGTTGTAGGCGGTTTGAGTTCCGTTTTCAAATGCTTCAAAAAGTGTTTCTAAAGAAAGTTCTTCTGCATATTTCAAACTTCCGAAAAATCCTTTAAACCATTGTGACAGGATTACACCGGAATTACCCTGAGATGCCATTAACACACCATTGTATAAATCGTCGAAGTCCTGCTCCGTTAGTTCTCTGTCACCGATTTTTACAAGCACCTGAACAATACCATCCATAGTATGATTCATATTTGTGCCTGTATCTCCGTCAGGAATAGGGAACACGTTAAGGCTGTTCAGCCTTTCGATATTGTTGTATATCTCGTCACTTGCTCCGTACAACATTCCTTTTAATTTTGAAATTTCCATATTTCCCTCAATATTAGTTGTATTTATTCAAAAACTCTATAATTGAATTATCGTATTTTTCTGTATCTGCAATCCTTAAATGGGAGTGAGCACCATGTTCAAACCAAACTCTTTCCTTATCCTTACTGCCGCACACCTTATACATTTTGTCAGCAAGTTTCGGAAGTGAACTTACGTCCTCTTTACCGCATAGGAAAAGGATAGGTTTCTTGATTTTCTTAATGTACTTTATAGGGCTCTGTGTGAAAATGTTTACTTTAATTTTAGACAGTACAAGCAACGCCATTTCCTCTGCAACAGGGAAGGAGATGTGTCCTGCTGTTCTTATTCTCTGCTTTAAAACGTTGTAGAAAGATGCGTATGGCCCCTCGATTACAATGGAATTGAGATACTTCTGATTTTCTGCAAGTAGGAAAATTGCAGTTGACGAGCCTATACAAATTCCGTGAATAACAAAGTTTGAGCAATTATATTCCCTGTGCAAAAAGTCAATCCAATTTTTTATATCGGTTTTGTCTTTAATTCCAAGACCGCTGTAAATACCCTCGCTTAATCCGTGGGCTCTCACATCAGGCACAAAAACATTGTAACCGGCTTTTCTGTAAGGCTCACCGAAGTAATATTCATAAAGGAGGGATTCCGCACGTCCGGGAATAATTATTGCAGTTTTGTCAAAGCCAAAGTCAAAATATTCTCCGTAAAGGGTCAGTCCGTCACTTTTTATTGAAACTTCCTTTATGTATTCTTTGTACTTTTCCGCCCAAGCAATTCCCGCATCAAACATAAGGGAATGTTCCGCATTTTCAGGACAACTGTTGGCACGTCCCCATTTTTCTTTTGAGGTTCTCACAAAGGTGTTTTCAAATTGCTTTTTTGCAATAGGCATTGTAATAATCAACATTACAACAACAGAGGATATAAACAACAATATAAGAATTGCTATAATAATTCCTATTATTAGATTCATATTATGTACTCCGAAATTATTTGTTTAAAATCTCCTCTAACATCTTTGCTTCCCTGCTTAAATCGTCAGAGGCAACAGGTCCCATATAGAAAACAGTAGCCATACCCGGTCCGATAGAGGCGCCGCAGGCTTTACATACTGTGGTCATAATAATTTCCTTTGGATGGAACTCGTTTTCGATAAGTTCTTTTAACTGCATAGCCTGAGGTTTTCTGTTGGAGTAGGAAATGAAAATTGTCTGCTCCTCAGGATTTTCGATAGTCTTTTTCATATATTCAATAGTTGCCTCGTACAACTTTTTGTAGCCCTTTGCTTTGCCGATAATTTTGTTCATACCTGATGCATCAAAGTCAGCCATGGGCTTAATTGAAACAAGACTGCCCATAACAGCGGCAACGTTTGAAACACGTCCCATTCTTCTTAAAAAGAATAAATCGTCAACAGTACCCATTTGGTGAATACGGCGCTTATTGTCCTCTGCCCACTGAGCGACTTCTTCAATAGATTTACCTGCTTTTTTCATTTCTCCCAGTTTTGATAATAATAAAGCAAGTCCGCCTGAATATCTTTGTGAGTCAACGCAGATAATCTTTCTGTCAGGATATTTTTCATGTAACTCCTTTGCTGCTATACAGCAAGAACCATATGTACCGCTGAGTGCTGATGAAAGTGAAACATTCAGAACATCATAGCCTTTTGAGAGATATTTTTCAAAGAAATCCTTTTGGTCTGCAAGACTTCTGATAGCGGTTTTATACATAGACTTTTTAGTCATTGATGTGTAAAATTCCACAGGTGACATTTTATCCCACTCAAGAGAGGAATATTCTGTGTGACCGTCAGGAAATTCCAGAACACCCGGCAGATAATCGTCAATACCGAATCTCTCTCTTAAATCTGCGGTAAGGTCGCAGGAACTGTCGCATAAAATTACATAATTGTCCATTTTTTGTACTCCTTTTTATTTAGAATTTTCAATAATTGATATAATATCGCCAACTGTTTTGCAGGAGGTAAATCCATCTACATTCAGACTGACGTTGAATGTACTTTCAATTTCAAGCATTATCATTACAAAATACAGGCTGTCTATACCGAACTTTGTAAGTTCGTCTGTTTCTGAAATTTCCTCCGCTTTAAAAGGAAATTGCTGATTGGTTTTTTCAAAAACTTTTACTATTACATCGTATAGTTTGTTTATCATTTTTTACCTCCTTTTTGTTCAATCATATTGCTGTGTTTTTTCTTGGAATTAACAATTTCAGTCAGTTCTTTTGGACTTATGTTACTGTTACAAGAATCCCTTAACACAGCGGTTTTTTCTTCAAGTAAACGGGTCATTTCATCAGTTGCATTTTTAGTGTTTCCCAAAGACGTTGGTTTTATGGGATTGCCAATGTGGATATAAGTTTTCCTGAAAGGTTTGTAACTGCTGTTAATATACACAGGTACAACAGGTGTAGAAGTCATAATAGACATCATTGAAGCACCTGTGTGGAAAGGCAAAATCTCTTGGGTAAAGTTCATTTGTCCCTCCGGAAAAATTATCAAATTGTTTTCGTTATTAAGTTCTTTAAGACATTCCTTTATACAATTCCAATCAAAACCTGTACGGTCAAGGAATATACAGCCAATGGCCTTTTGCATATTGTGGAGAAATTTATTACCTGCCATAATATCCTGAGCGGCAATACAGCGAGGTGCGGTTTTTCTAAACACATAATAAAGCAAAGGTGCGTCAATCCACCAACAATGGTTACTTACGGTAATCATTCTTTTTTCGTTGTAAAGCATAGCCTTTGCCATATCGCTTTCAAAGGTTATTTTGGGTTTTAAGAATATTTTAATCATGGGCAGGGATGTTGCCATTAAAAATCTGTAAGCAAAATTTACGTTGGATTTTTTAGGCTTTTTATCCTTATTGCTATACATTGAATTGTGATAAAATTCCCAATATTGTGAAATTTTATCTCTTACTGCTTCGGTAACTATTGCAGAATTTTCGCTTAATGTTTTGTCATCTTTTACATAATCTTTTGCATAAATCAAGTCACCGATAAATGCTTTGTTTCTGCTTTTAAATACACCAAATCCGCCCCTGTGATAAATAGGCAGAATAGGAGCATTGGACTCCACAGCGATTAGTCCTACGCTTTTTTTGAACTCGTAGATTTCCTCTGTAGTTTCAATTTTGCCCTCAGGGAATATCAGCAAAACTCCACCCCTTTTTAGGATATTTATGGATTTGAACATAAAGGCAGGATTGGCTGAAAATCTGTCGGTACGAATTGCTCCGATTGCTTTCAAAAGGATTCTTAAAAAGGGATTGAAGTCATAAAGGGCTTCAGATACAATTACGTTTACCTTTCTTAAAGGGAACATTGTGGCTACCATTACATAGTCGATAAAGCCTCTGTGATTGGCGGTTATAATCAATGGGCCTTTGTATTTTGCTGTGGATTTAAAGTTTTTTCCCAAGAAGTATCTTTTAGGCATAAACAAAAGTAATGCCGGAATAACACTTGTGATTTTCATAAACCATCTTAATAAAAACATATTATTTGCTTTCCTTATTTTCGTATATGTAATTTGCAAAGGACATAGGGGTCAGTAAAATATCGCCCTCGGTATCAATTTCCCTGCCGGTCTGCTCTTTTATTTCTGCAATCAGTTCGAAATATCCCAAACTGTCACCGCCAATGTTTACAAAATCAACTGTATCGGTGATGTTTTCAACAGGAGTGTTTGTTACCTTTGCAAAAATATTTTTAACGGTATTTATTATCTCAATGTATTTTTCGTCCTCGTAATGGGCGATATTTTCTGTGGCGGAAATGTTGCAGACTTCGTAAAAAATACTGTTTGAGTTAATTCTGTTCTTTAACTCTTTTCTGTCAACATCTTTAAGGTTAAATGGGATTTCGTCAATTATTCTTATTACCGCTGTGGGACGTTCTAAAAGGGGGAGTTTTTCAATAGATTTATATAATTTATCCAAAGCGTTTGCAAGGTAAAGGGCAGAGCCGTTGCCGTTTACGGACAAAGCAAGAATTAACTGTTCCTTGTTGTTTATTTTTCCGTATAGGACAGTTGCGGTTTCAAAGTCGCCTGTATCAAGTTTTTCCTCTATAGCCTCAGGAGAAAGGTTTTCACCCCCTGTTGTAACTATAACGTCATCACTTCTGCCGATTATTCTGATTCTGCCTTTATCGTCTAACTCAACAATATCGTTGGTGTTGATAAACTCCTCTGTAAATTCTATGAATTTGCCATCTTTATATGTACCTATATAGGAATTATCCTTTGCAATTTCAAGTTGGTTGTTTCCGTTTATTCTGTAATTTACATTTGAAAACAAAGGGCCGCAATTTGTTGTTAATCTGTCCTTTGCTTTTCGAGAAAGATTAACAGACAATATACCACATTCCGTTAATCCGTAACCGTTGTAAATAGAATAACCCAAGCCGTTAAGAACTCGTAAAGTTTCCGGTGAAATAAAACCGCCACCGGAAATCAGAAAATGCAGATTTGTACCTAATGCCTGTTTTCTTACCTTTTTGAAAACTGTGTTTCTGATTACGGATACACCGATGTGAGGTAAAATTGTTTGGAGTTTGTTGGAGAAATTTATCATTTTGTTGAATATTTCTGTTTTGCCCTGACTTTCAACTTCTCTTAACAAATTCTTTACAACCTTATCCCATACAAGAGGAGTTGCAAAAAAGTGTGATACATTTTGATTTCTGCATACTTCCTGTATGGTGCTTGGATTGTAGTCAGGGAGAAATATTAAAGTTCTGCCGAAAAAGGTAAACCACAGCATTGTGGAAACAAGACCGAATACGTGATAGAAAGGCAGAAATGCAAGGATTCTTACGTTCAGCCTGTGGTCGTGTTTAATGGTGGGATTCACCTTTACAACATAGCCTGTCAGTTCGATTTGTGAGCATATGCTATGACCGTTGTGGCAAATAATTTTAGGAGTTGCGGTAGAACCGCTTGTAACCATAATTATCCTGTCCTCCCATTTTGGAGAGGATAGGTTTTCGTAACTTTTATTAAGAAACTCCTGTACCGATATGCTGCGTGGTATTTCAGGATTTTCGGAAAATACAAATACAGGGTTTGTGTTTTCTATTACATATTCATTTGCAGTAATATCCTGGCGTGTGTTTAACAGCAGGGGAATAAATCCTGCCTTTAAGATACCCCAAAAACAGGCAACCCATTGAGGGGAATTTTCAAGATAAATTCCGATTATGCGGGAACTGCTGTCTTTGTAGTTGCTGTGGATAATGTTTGCAACTAAATCAACCTTTTCAAAAAGTTCTTTGTAGGTTGTTTTTACTGTTTTGTTGTTTTCCAAATGCTCCGAGAAAACCTCGGAACTATAATTTTCAGTAATAATGTTATACACAGACTTTAGGCTGAGACCATATTCTTTTAGTTGTGATAACGTGTGATTAACAATATACATACCCTATCTCCGATTTATAGATTTTTTAAATCCTCAATCATAATCATCAAAGACGCCTCCGCTTGGGGAAGTATTCCCAGATAATCAAGAAAAGCGTGAGATACTCCGTTAAAGCGGATTACCTTGCTGTCAACACCCTGTTTGTTAAGGAGTTTTCCGAAGTACTCGTCCTGCAAACGAAGTCCGTCAAATTCAGCGGTGAAGAGTGTGCATTTCGGCAATATGGACAAGTCTGCGTACACAGGACTTACGTCAGGCTTTGTTAGATATTCCTCTGTCAACTGTGGCAGATAGCAGTAGAAAATCATTCCCATAAGTTCGTTGTTGCCCTGTCCGTCTGCTCTGCCCAAAGATAATCTTGATGTAATCAATTCTCGCTGACTTTCCGCTATACAGAATTTGCTTTCCTCCCATTGGTATTGATTGCTGTCAGGCATCATATCAACACAAGGATAGAAAAGTCCGAGATAATTTACGGTAATGGGCTTTGGCAGGTTTAATGTTGTTGCAATAGCAAGATTACCGCCGGCGCTGTCACCGCTTAATGCAATTTTATTTTTATCTATTCCGTAATTTTGACTGTTGTTGTAAATCTCATCAATCAGACCAAGGCAATCCTCAATAGCGGCAGGATACTTGTTTTCGGGAGCAAGGGAGTATTCAATGTTAAAAACTACTGCGTCTGCTTTTTCTGAAATGTATCTGCAAACGTGTTTGTAGGAACTTGCCTCACCTGCAAAGAAAGAACCGCCGTGAATGTAGATTACTGCCTGTTTGTCCTTGCAGTTTTCGCAGGGGGAGTAGTAATATACGTTGATTGTTCTTCCCTTAACATTAACGGTAAACTTTTTCTCGTTAATGTCCTTATCGTTTAGGTCATTTGCGAATGTCTTTGTGTGAGTTCTTATCTCCTCAACTGTAGGGACAGCGTTACGCTTTGGCATTTTTTGTTTGAAATCAAACATCGCTTTTCTTATAAAGTATTCCCTTGGGTCGAAAACTCCCTTTTCCTCAATATCGGGAATTTTCTTTATGTCAATTTTTAATCCATCTACTTCAACAGGATTTGTGGAGTTTACTATTTTATTTGCTAATTCTCTATTGCAGAGTTCCATTTCTTTTCACCTCAAGTAATCGATAAAACTTACTCCAAATCAATGTCATTATACCAAGCACAAATAATGCAAGAATACCGCCCAATATAGGACTGTTAAAATAAACTATAAACAATACCGAAATAACAGCAGCGGTAATGTATTTTGCAAAAATAAATATCATATTGGGAATGTTAATACCCTTGCCGTAAGGATATTTTTTACCCCTTTTAATACAGACAATCAAGATGTGTAAAGCGTAAAACAATACTGTAGAAATTCCTGTAAATATAAACCTGTGCTCAAAGTTAAATCCAAAAATCAGCCCTATACTGCTCAAATATAGTATGTAGGTTATCAGGAAAAATATTCCGCTTTTTATTAAGTGCCACTGTATTCTTATGGTGTCCGTTACAGGTCTGAAGTGGGATGTAGTGTTACCTTCATCATAAATTGTCTTTATGGGAATCTCTACTATTTTAAAATTCCTGTGTGAAGCCTCTGCGGTTACGTTAATTTCGTACTCGTATTTTTCACCTTTAACAGAAAGGAGAAAGTCACAAGCCCACATAGGAAATGCCCTTAGTCCTGTTTGGTTATCATATAGGTGTTTGCCTGTAACAAGGGAATACACAAGCCTTGATAAATCGTTGCCGATTTTTGAACGCAGGGGAATATTGCCTTTTAAATCCCTTGTACCTAAGATGATTTCATTGTTATCAATTAAGGCTTTGCTGATTTTCTTAATATCTTCAATGGAGTGTTGACCGTCAGCGTCGGCTGTAATAAATCCCAAAATATCCTTATAGTTATTTTTTATATATTCAATGCCTTTTTTTAGGGCATATCCTTTACCGTGATTTTTAGTGTAACCGATAACGGTGGCATATTCAGAGGCTTTTTTAAAAATATTGTCGTATTTCGAACTGCTTCCGTCATTCACTATAAGCACCTCAAAAGACAACTCTTTAAGCCTTTTTGCGAGAGTGTATAGAGTTTTTTCAGGGTTATAGGCAGGTATTAAAATTACACTCTCCATTTGACGCTCCTTGTTAGGTTATTTTAAGTAAAAATCAGAAATTTGGCACACAATCCCATAGTAAAAAATCAACTTTTATTATACATATTTTCATAGATTTTGTCAATTAAAGCAGGATATTGTCGGATAATATAATGTTCTGAAAATTTTGGATTTTAAACAGGCAAACTTTACTCTTATGTTATTCATTCTGTGTGAGTATTTAACATTCAAATATACAACAAAAAGACTGCAAACCTACCTTTTGGCAAGTTTGCAGTCTTTGAATTATGGTTGTTTTTATCTCTGCAATTATCCTATATTAATTTGTTCAATTTAGATAACCGACTTAATTAGCAGACTTTTAAACTAATTACTTTAGTTACTTTCTTTGACTTATACTTTGTATTTCCTTTAGCATTAATTTTTACAGTAATTTTGTAAACGCCTTTCTTTAATGCCTTTCCTATAGTTAAGTAACCATCTGTGTTTAGTTTAAACTTTTTATCAACAGTAGATTTTAGTTTATCTCCGTTTTTGGTAATCTTGGAAATAACTCCGCTAACCCTACCTTGTGCTTTTGAGATTGTAATTGCTTTTTTTACAACTTTCTTTGTTTTAATGGATTTTGCCGCTACAGTTATGTTTTTTGCTTTTACAACAACCGGATTAGCCTTTTTTAACGGTGGAGTAGTAGGATTAATAATATTATTCTCTCCCTTTGTGGCTGATGTAACAGATGTAGTCGGTGCAGTCGTTACAGTTGGTGTAGTAGATGTGGATTCTGTATCAGACAATTTCGGGAACCGGCCGTTGGAATAAACTGCATTATTAGACTGCGCTTCATCCTTTGTCTTATAATAACCATAAGTGCCGTCGCCGTAATAATAGAACCAAGAACCATATCCTATTTTTTGATTTTCGTTACCATTATCAATAACAAAAATCATATTATCAAAGTTCTCTATACCATCAGGGTAAAAACCATACCTTTCGTTAGTAATTCCGTCTTTGTGATAGTAGCAATCTGAAGGAATATCCTCTGTTCGTTTACCATTTTCCAAAGTATCATTAAAGATTACTAAATTTATTTCTTCGGGAACGTCGGCATAGAATATATTTTGTGCAGAGTCTTTTTCTGTTACAAGATATCCCGGCCATGCTATATTGTTTTCTACACAACTATAGGGACCGATAAACCAGTAAATTGCCGGTGAGCATGTATCAAGGTTTTCTCCGTCATAACTTGAATTCGATACACTTTTCCATTCATCAGGCAGATAGAAATAAAGTCGCTTGGTCTTTACCTGATTATCAGGATTGGAGTTTACGGAGTCTGTAATTAACGGCAGTTGCAAAGGAACAGGAGGTTTTGTCGGTTCGGTAGGGGGTAGAGTTTCTCCTGTGACAGTTGCAATATCAACAAATTCCCAATGATGTTTTTTTGCATAAGTTTCAGCATAGGTTCCCGGGAAACCTATAATTGTTTTCATTGCTGAATCATAAAATCCGTAGTAAATATTCTTGATACTTGCCGGTAAAATTATAGATTTAAGGCTGTTACAATGGTAGAATGCGTCTTCTTTGATATATGCCAAGGTTTTTGGTAAAACTACTTCACTCAATAATCTGCATTCATAGAAGGTTTCTTCGTAAATAGTAATAATACCTTCCGGAATAACAATTTTGGGAAGCGTTGTGCAATATCTGAATGCGCCCTTTTTAATGGTTTTCAGAGAGTCAGGAAAGATAACGTCGGTTAATCCGTGACAGTAGGAGAATGTATCCTGATTTATTATGGTAACTTTATCGGGAATATCAATCTTTTCCAGAGCCTTGCAATTTGTAAAGGCTTTGCCACCGATATAATCTACGTCCTTAGGGAGTTCAATGGATTTTAGTGAATTGCATCCAAAAAATGCACCAAAAGGTATGCTTGTTACGGAATCAGGCAATTCAATATTAACAAGATTTGAACAGTTAATAAAGGTTTTCTCTCCAAGGTACTTAAAATCCGCAGGTAATGTAATTGAAATAAGATTTTTCTGATCTCTAAATGCGCCGCCGGCAGTAGCAATAGTTCCTGCCCTTGCTGTGATCTCAGTATTTTCCGGCATTACACCGCAGTATCCGTAAAGAACATTTTGGTAATATACAATGCCTGATATATTGTTTAGCCAAACGGTGCCAGCCAGTGCGTTTTCTCCTATAGCGGTAATTGTACCCTCTGCCTGAATAGTTTCCAGATTTGTGCAACCGTTGAACAGGTTAGCCTTAAATTCGGTAACGGACTTTGGAATAACTATCTCTTTTAGTGAAGTACATTTCGAGAACGCATCTTCCCCTATGGAAGTAACACTTTCAGGTATGGAAATCTTATTAAGTGAAGTACACTCTGAAAAAGCCGAATTAGCAATCGATGTAACTCCGTTTGGAATATCAATTTCCTCCAGTCCTGTGCAAAGGCTGAATGCACTCCAAGGAATCTCTTTTGCGTTTTTTGACAATTTAACCTTCTTTAAATATTTATTGCCTTTAAAGGCGTAATATCCCATACTTGTTACGCTGTCAGGAATTACAATTTCGCTGATTTTTAAACCTGCAAAAGCAATGTCTCCTATAGTTTCACAACCGTCTGGTATGTTCACATCAGCCAGTTCATAACAACAATAAAAAGCCTGCTCTTGAATGGTTTTTATATTCTTACCAATGTGAACCTTTTTTATTTTTTGGCAATCGAGAAACGCACAACTTCCGATTGTTACAATAGAATCAGGTAAAATTACTTCTGTAAGAGCGCTGCATTCATAAAATGCTCTTTCTCCTATTTCTTCCAAACCCTCTTTTAACTGAAGATTATTTAGTTTCTTGCATCTGAAGAATATATATTTGCCGAGTTTCTTTGCTCCGCTGCTGAAATCTGTGAGATTACTGCACATATAAAATGCATTATCACCAACTGAATTTACACCGTCCGGAATATCAACAGCAACAAGTTTTGTATAACTGAATGCGTTTTTTCCTATTTCTTTTACTGATTTTGGAATTGTAATTTCTGTAATTGCAGTACCGTGAAAAGCCCATTCAGGTATTCTTTCAACTTTATCTCCGATAACAACCTTTGTTATGTTATTGCAATTGTTAAATACTCTTTCTTCGCCGGTAGCATTTACAGCGTTGAAATAAACTGTGGTAAGAGTACTTAATGAATTGAAATTATTTCTTTTGAAACTTTCGATTGTTTCCGGAATAACTATACTTTCAATTCCCATATAATCTTCAAAAGCAGATGAATCTATCACAGTAACGGTGTATCCGTTAACTTCTGAAGGAATTGTAACATTCTTTTCATTACCGATATATCTTACGATTTTAGCAGTAGTGTTGCCGGTGATTTTGTATGTATACTCACCGCAAACACCATCATATTCTGACCAAGGATAAATAATGGTAACGTCTGTATCAACAGTAGGTTCTTCATATTCTGAAGAAAGTTCAGTACCTTCAACCAAGGGGTAATCCTGAGTTATTGTTACAGTAGAGGATTGCTCTGTAGGTTCTGTTATTGCTTCTGTAGGATCTGTTTCATATGCAGAGTTGCTGTTTATAGCAGTATTTTTTAATGTTGTTTTATTATTTCCTGCTTCAAATAAATCTGTGCTGTCGCCTGTTTGCGTAGCGGTAATTTCTTTTGCATCTGCAATTATCGGTGTAATGAAAACTACACTTGAAATCATTAACACAGAAAGCAAGATACATAAGGTCTTTCTAAATTTTTTCATAATTTTTCCTCCTGTCTTAAGAATAACTTATCAAACAAATTTATATGCAAATTTAAAATCGTTTACCATTATCCTATATAAAAATTTTACCATTACCGGTTAATTATTGCAATTGGCATAAATGACAAATCCTTGTTCTTTGGTTTGTGCATTTTTCAGAACAAGAAATAAGGTTCACTCTATAAATTCTACCATTTTTCAGCATAATAAAAAAGGCTGTTGACAAGTTCAGACTATTGTGATAGTATGAAGTAAAGAAAACAGACTATAGCAATAGTCCAAAGGAGAATAATTATGGAAATCAAGATATTTGACAGTGAAATAAAAATAATGGAATTAATCTGGGAGCATAAGGAAATCAGCGCAAAAGATTTAAGCCTTATTGCTAATGAAAAATTGGGTTGGAATAAAAACACAACCTATACGGTTTTGAAAAAACTTGAAACAAAGGGATATATAAAAAGAAGTGACCCTAATTATATCTGCACTCCCTTAATCAGCAGAAATGAGGTGCAGTCATCGGAAACAAAAAGCCTTGTAAAAAGACTTTTCGGCGGTTCAAAAAAAGCATTGTTTTCTGCTTTGTTAGAGGACGAAACCTTAACTCAGAAAGATATTGATGAATTAAGGGAACTTATAGAAAAGAGGTAAATATGATCAGCGAGGTTTTTTATTGGGTGCTGAATATGAGCATAGTTTCAACCTTGACCTTTTTTGTTGTATTTCTCATAAGCAGAATAAAAATAATACCCAAAAACATAATTTGCTTAATATTTTCAATACCTTATCTCCGTATGATAATTCCCTTTGGATTTTCCAGCAGATTCAGTTTGGCAAATCTTTTCTCCGATTATGTCAAAATTGTTGAAGTAGATAATTCTCGGCTTTCATCAATGAATGCTTTGCAATTTGCACAGTCCTATTCTCCTGTTACATATAAAAATGTAATTGCAGAAAATGTGTTTAATATTGCAGGTATCATTTGGATTATAGTAGCAACGGCATTACTGATTTTCCTTGCATATTGCTATGTTTCAACTATGTTGCAACTGAAAAGTGCAAAGGTGTATAAAGATAATGTTTACTTTTCAAATTCAGCAGAGGGAGTGGCGGTTTACGGAATAATCAAGCCTAAAATCGTACTGCCCATATCGTATAAAAATATGGATTTAACCTACGTTTTAGCCCACGAAAAAGCCCATATTAAAAGGCTCGATAACCTTTGGCGTATTTTCGTTTTGTTAATCACCGTAATTCATTGGTTCAATCCTTTTGGGTGGATAATGCTGAGGATATTTTTATCTAATTTAGAGTTAGCCTGTGACGAAAAAGTTATAAAAGAAATAGGGGAGAGCAATAAGAAAAAGTACGCTCTTGCAATACTCAAAGCCCAAGAGAGTAAAAGATTGTTACCTTCATCTTTCGGCGGTTCAAAGACAAAAAACAGGATAAATAATATTCTGAACTTTAAAACAGCGACGGTTGTTTCTACAATTTGCTTTGTTATCTTTGCGGTTTTTATTGCTGTTATTTTACTGACTAACGCGGTATAAAGGAGTTGATTATATGAAAAGGTTTTTAGCGGTTATTTTGCTGTTGGTATTCTGTTTAGCAGGTTGCGGTGAAATGAAAACCGTGACAACAGATATGGGAAAAACTTATACGGAAAAAGATGGAATTTATATGTTGGATAACAGAGAGTATAAGTATAAATTAGAACTGACTGGCAGAACTCCCAATGCGGTAGCAGACGCAACATTCGTGGTGATGACTAATAATAAAGACGTAACTTTTAAGGAAGTGTCATGGTCTATGCTTTCAAGTTCATCAAAGGATTTTTTAGACCCTGAGGAAACGGTGATAATTGATATAAAATAGAAGGGGTGATAATTGCTATGCTAAAATCAAGTTATAAAAAGTATTATTTGTTCACATTAATCGGTGTGCTTATTGCATCTTTCTATCCCTTGTATATGGGTGTAAAAGTTGCTGTGGATATGATAACCAACGGAACGGTATTGCAGGAAAACTATCCAAAGTACATTATTCCATATACGCCTATTGCCGTTGCAATATTGCTGGGGGTACTTCTAATGCTGTTTTTAAAAGGACGTTTTGCATTGCTTGGCGGTTCAATCTGTTCTTTGGGAGCATTTTTAGGTACGGAATTATTGCTTGAAAAATGCGTAAACATAACTTCCGATACAGTAGTAGCATTAGAGGATTGGCAGATGTTCTCCTGTGTTGTTCCATATGATTTCAGGGAAACTCAAAGCCTTACGCCTATTGATATTTTAATCGGAGATTATGACCCAATGTTTAAACTTCATTTTTACTTAATCTCCGTTGTGATTATTCTATCTGTTTTAAATTGCATTTACGGCTTCGGAGAAATGGTGCGCACTCATAATAAAAAGCGGCTAAAGGCACTTGTGCTACAGTCGGTATCTGCCGTGCTGTTTTTAGGGTTATGTATCCTTGCCTGTTTTACTGCATTTTGGCGTGACGGACAGATTCAGGTTTCTGTGTTGTCAGCAATCTTGATGTCAATGTTCTTTATAGTTATGGGAGTAACTGCCGGAATTTTCGTGGGTTCTTTTATACTTGGCAGGGGCAGATTAGTTTCTGTTTTTATTCCGTCATTGGTGTCTGTAGTTGTCACAATGCTGATGTACGTTGGTGAACTGATTTTGCTACAGGGAAATTTATATCGCTTTGGCAAAGGAATGATATTTGAGGGGATATATGCCTTGGTACTTGCCCCTGTTGATATAGCGATTATTATATTGTCAGGTGCAATATGCGGATTTATATTCTTCTTGTTAAGTAAAAAGAAAATATAATTGCATAACAAAAACGAGTACATTTTGCGATGTACTCGTTTTGTTGTCAGGGTTGAGCAAAAAAGATGTTTTTGCTGATTTTTATGGTAGTTTCGAACTAACGAAAATAAAAATAAATATTTGTTAATAGCACTTAATGTGTCACTGAATATATTAGCTTAATGTTACTCTCCAAACATTTCTTTTATTTTTTCGTTTATTTCAGCATTTATAGCAGAGATTGTTATCATATCCTTTTCATTTATACTGATTTCTGCCACATCATCTTTTTCACCGCATTGGGGAAAATTCACCAACCAATATCCATCAGTACAATCGTCTAAGCAAATCCATCCCTGCATACCCTTATGAACGCCGTTTTTGGCATATTTTTTCTTTTCAACGATTATCTCAATACAATCCATCATTTTCATTTTTATTTACCTCCATAGGGTGTTGTTAATTTGATTTGTCCATTCGGATATATTATCCAACCTGTCACAAATGAAACAGTGCTGTCATTGCCTTTTCTCGGTATCGTTACTCTGATGCTAATACGCTGTCCGTTATGGTCTAATTTTCCCAATATGTAATTACCGGTAATATAATTCTCAAGTCCTTGCTGTTCAATTTCAGTTTGCAACCATTTTGCATCATTAACAGTATATCCCCACTCTGAAAAAAGTTTTTCTTTACCATGTAAATATTTATTTTTTGTATTAAACAAATAAGGATCAAATTTGCTGTATTCACTAATCGATTTAGATTTATTTAACACTTCATCATATGATATAATTTCTAAAAAGCAATGGCAACTAGGGTGTTGCGGACACTCAGGTCTATTATTATCAATAAACCAACATCCGTTTAGTTTCATGCATGTAATACAATGTACCAAACCTGTAGGGTTATGTACCCATTTTACCCATTTTGGTGAATTTTGTAAATAGTTTTCTGGGTTATTTACAGCCAATCTCGCTATCCATCTTTTAATATATTGTCCAGATGGACACTTTTCTTGTGACTGCCTATATGTTTTATTAACATACAAGCCCTTAGCAATCTCTCCTTTTTGCATTTAATTTATCTCCGTTAAATAAGTAAAGACAAATTTGTCTTCCATATATAAGAGATAAATTCAAAATAATTGCATAAATACATGCAACTTTTTAAAAATTTTTCTATATTTTATTTTTCAAAAAAAACAAAAATCCGAACGTTTAACCTATAAGTAAAAAGTTCGGATTATTTATGTTTGGTGGGAGAGAGTTGTG
>JAQXSC010000054.1 GCA_029218825.1 Oscillospiraceae bacterium
ATTACAGCGGTTCAGATTACTAACGTACCTCAAGGCGGCACAGGCGCTGATACTGCTACATTGGGAATAAAAAATGATATCAGCGAAACTATAGTATTGGGCAGCTGCGGTCCTGATGATAAAGACGGCTCTATTTCAAAATTCAGTGCAATTAATCTTGGTTCATATTTTTACGAATCGGGCGACCCTCACCTGACCACCTGCTCCGGTAACGGCGACAGTTTTATGTTCAAAAGTTTGAAGGGCAGTGCAAACGCAAAACCTTGGCGCATAGGCACAGAAGACGACGAAAACGTAAACTATTTAAGTGCTACTTTCAAGGTTTGCTCTCCGGACGCAGAGGTTGATATGTGGTTTGATACTGTGCCTACGGTAAACAGCGGAGGTAATTTACAGACTAATGATATTGCTCGATATTCCATTACTGTTGATGGTGAAACTAACGTTTATTCAGCAAGTGGTACGAACTATAATCATATTAAAGATGCTGACGGAAATACTACCACAGTTACAGCACGAAGTACGGCCAACTATACTTATTATGACAGAAATCATAAAGATAAAGGTAACAATCCGGGCAATAAAAATGTACTGTTTAGAGTAGGTGAAACTCCAAAGGAAGTTACTATACGAATTTGGCTTCAACACACAGACGGAACGAATGATTATACAGATTTAAAATCGGACATTAATATGGTTCTTGTATCTACTTGGGCAAAAACAAGAACAATTACTGTACGCGACTGTACTTCACAGAATAAAAATGAACATTGGATGACAAAGGAAAACAGTCCAAAATTATATGTTGCACTGGCTAGTAACCCTAATCAGTACCACTGGGAGTTGACAGTAGATACAATCTCTAAAATAGGCTCTGTTGACATTCCAAGTTACTATTACACAGGAGATAAAATTATAGTACTCCGTTGTGAAAATGGATGGAATACCGGTAACGTAAAGTGTCAAGGTATATGGTGTTGGAACTATTGGGAAACAGATCTTCAAAAGGGTTTTGAAGACCTGGTATTCAACATAGTCGGTAATACTCCTGCTATTTATGACGGAAGTACAAAACAAAACGATACCGGTTACAGCTTCTGGGGAGAGGCTGAGAAGATAACAGTAACAGATAATGCCGGACTAAAGCATGATAATGAAGATGTAAACAGACTGTTGGTTAGAGATGAAGATACCGGCAACTATTATCCTCTTTATAATGAAGGACAGACCTGGACAGGATATGTGCCCAGAACATCCGACAAGCTTGAATTTTTGTATAAAAAAGACGGCTTTACAAGTAATGCAAAGAACTCTATAAATTCGACGTCAAGCAGTGACAGTTGCTATAAGAATGAAGCTTCATCAGCTGAATATAGATGGGGTTACAATAAGAATGACGCAACACCTCAAACCCGTCCATATAATGATTTGACATATACAATTTTATCCACAACAGAGGGTACGTGGAAAGATTTGATTAAAACTAAATACAGCTTGGCAGGCTTATTTAACGGTAGCAACCAATGGAAGAGCAACAGTATATACTTCTACAAAGAGAACGAAGATGATACACAGGTGATTGCAAATGTTACTCTTAACAAGGATACATTGAATCAGATTAAGGTTAAGGATAATGACAGCGATAAATATTACTCTAACCCCGGTGTAATGTGTAGATCAAACAGTACCAGCTGGACTATGGAGTCTAATGTTTCTCAGAACATGGGCTTTATTACCGATGGATATGACGGAACCTATAAGTTCTATCTTGACACCACTACTATGAAGCTTACCGTAGAATATCCGGGAAGTGGCGGAAAGAGCCGAGTATATCTTGTAACTAATTACGACGGTTACGATAAATATGCATATATGTGGAAAACGGAGAACGGTAATACTTCCAGCAACGGAAACTATCCCGGTCAGAAGATGAAGAGCCTTGGAAATATAGGAGAATATTATATCTTTGTGCTAAAATATACTGACGGAGTATTCCCGAATAAGGTTATATTCTCCGGACAGGGCAATGAAAATAACACTGACCAGAAATGGCAAACAATTAATTTAGACTTTACTGCTTATCAGATTTATACTAACCCAACTAAGAAATAACAATAAAATATATAAATACAGGGCAGAGAAATCTGCCCTGGGGAAAAGACTTTACGAAAGATGAGGTGATACCATGAACAACAATACAATTAAAAAGATTATAATAATTTCAATGGCATTGGTACTATGTGTATGCTGTATAACTCCGTCGTTCTCATGGTATGACCACAACGGCAGGAACGCAGGATACGTCAATGCTATTGAGTACAGAAGGGCATCCCTGCCTGTTTCAGGTTACCTGAGCGATGATAACCTTTCTATGACTACTTATAAGGGAACCTTGGCATCTGACGGTGAGGTTTCTTATGACGAAACAACCGAAGTTACCGATATTAAAGCAGAGGGAAGCGCTGACGATAAGGAATATAAAACAACCTGCTATAAATCAGTAATTAAGAATACCTCCGCTAAAGATGTGCGAGTTGGTTTGTACCTTGAAACAGCCGAATTTGGCAGTGGCGGAGATAGTGTTTGTTATGGTACTTCCGACCCAATTTGGAGAAGAATTACAGCGGACTCTATGAATACTAAAATGAAAGCAGAAAAGGTTTCTGCAGGTACAATGCGTGTGTACTATCAAAAAAGCGTATGGACTGAAGACGCATTCTATGTAGTAGCATATAGCAACGATTACAACCACAAGCTGTATCCTATGGCAACCTGTCAAAGTGATACGGACCTTTTCTATGCAGACATTCCATCTACTTCAACGGCTTTCTTTATTACCTGTGAAGAAGCAGTAGAGCCCAGCCGTAGCTATAGACGTACAAACGAAATCAGCGTCAGCGAGTGTTTGTTAAGTCCCACGAACAGTAAAAAGATCAGCTTAACAGCCGGTGCAATGGTTGACAACAAGTATATGCAGGCAACTATCGGTAATGTAAGCGGTGCAAATATTGCAGAATTTGTAGAAAAACTATACCTTAGTACAAACTCTCTTAATGATGCAAATAAGGGCAGTGTGGCTTTAACAAGCGGTACAGATTACATAGGCAACAGTATTTCTTATTCATCAAATAATACAGATGTTGCTGCTGTAGATGCGTCAGGTAATGTAGTGGGTAAAAAGGAAGGTACAGCAGTTATCACCATTACCGTTACAGGTGCCAACGGTGATAAATGCACAGCGGAAACTACAGTCAATGTTCAAAACCCTAATACCACGTTGCCCCTTGTGCAAAACATTTTAGTTCCAAAGGGTGGCGAGGCATCCGTTTGTTGGTATATTGACAATAAAACAACCAATGAGTTAACTAACCTCAAGCTAATGCTCACTCTATAAGGAGAAGAATTTGAAAGAACCTAAGGCAAAATCAAGCGTACTTCATAAAATTAAAAAGGTAGTTTTTGCCGTTGTGTTCGTGCTTTTGGGAATAATAATGGTATTAACTATCACCACAAGAGCTAACGGTGGAACGCCCTCGATTTTCGGTTATTCAATTTACAGAGTAGCTACTCCAAGTATGACACCTGCCCTTGAAGTAGGTGATGTAATTCTTGTAAAGGAATGTGATCCTCTGAAGTTAAAAGAGGGAGATATTATCACATATGATGGCACAGAGGGAGATTTAAAGGATAAAAAAATTACCCACCGTGTAGTAGAAGAGCCCCACAAAATCGGCGACGATTATTACCTAAAGACAAAGGGCGACAGCAACGATTTTGCAGATCCGGAAGTAAATGTTTCTCAGGTTGTGGGAATATATCAGCAAAAGCTTGTATTTTTAACATGGGTTTACGACTTTTTCCTAACCCCTTGGGGTTTGTTAATAATAATCGCACTTATTATTACCGCTTTCTTCGGTGAGATTGTAAACCTGTTCAGAGCATTTACAGGTGATTTGCCTGAGGACGAGAATAAAGAAAGTATAGAAGATATTATCGAAAGAATTAAGTCCCAGGAAAACAAAGAGGAATAACCCTTTGTATGACACAAAATCAAACAGTAGATTATCCCGGTGGCATACAATAATTGTGTGTCACTGTTTTATTATAGGCTAATTATCTTTAAAAAACTCTCTTTACACAAGGGAGTCTATGGTCGGGAATAGAAGTTATGTAACATATGAACCTATCTGCACGACCTTAATTTTCAATTTCCATTTTTAGTTCATAGGAGGACTTACTATGAAAACTAACTTAAAACGCATAAGCAAGCGTTCCTTAGCATTAATTCTCGGAATACTTATGCTGTTCTCAACCTTAATGGTTGGTACAATTACAAATGTTAATGCCGCATTAACTGCGTCAACTACGCCTGTTGATGACGGTTGCAACCGTATTTTTATTACAAATAATAAAGGCTTTTCATATATAAAAATGTACTTCTGGGGAAGTTCAACTAAAGATAACCCGGAATGGGGCAGTGCTTATGATATAACAGGTAATTCTATAGGTACAAATAGCGATGGTCATACTGTTTATTATTACGATTTGCCTACAGATGTTAGCGGATTTATTATCCAGACCAGTAATAACCAAACAAAGAATTTGCCTGGCAACCAAGGCGGTACAGCTTTTACCGTATCAAACGGTTTGGGACTGTATTTTGCAGGTACTAACGATGACGGACAGTGGTATATGGGCACATGGGACGCTACTGCATATTTGCCGAGTGGCAGTAGTGGTGATGGCCTAACAGAAATTTCCGAACTTACCGAAAACAAAGCAACAAATAAAATTATTGCAAATACAAACACAAGCGCAAAGGCTAAATCAGCTTGGCTGTGGAACGGAAGCGGTAGCGGTAAAGCCTACAACTTCACAGCGGTTGGCTCTCTTTCGACACAATATTTATCATACTATTCCCATTCAATGTCAAGTCCTAATGCAATCTTCTTTCAAGGCACAGTTACTGACGGTTCTTCTTCATGGCCCGGCAACACAAGAATAACCACGAAAGATGTTAAAGCTGAAAATGGACTAAATGCTTCTGCCGACGGACACACAAGCCTTATTGACGGAAACTACTACTTTGTAACCACAAGTACTGAATCAGATCAAACTAAATTTACAGTATTTGACCATATTGGCGGTACTATTACTCCTGACCAAACAACGATTACAACAGGACAAAGTATTACATTAACCGGCGCTGTTACAGCAGGTACTCTCCGCCAAAGCAAAATCGGAGTTGGCTCTGATAAATTTACATATGTAATCAGAGATTCCGGCGGTAAATATTACAGAATCGGTGATGATAAAACTGAATCAACCTCTGTAACTTGGACGCCGACAGTAGGCGGTACTTATACAGTATGCGGATTGGTTACTGACCCATTCGGCTTTGAATCAATTAAGGTTGCTGAAACAACCGTAACAGTTAACGACCCTGTTCAGCAAAAATACACTGTAACATACTCAGCAGGTGCAAACGGCAGTATGACCTGTGCTCAGGATACGGTAAATGTTGAGTCAGGTTCACAGGTAGTTGCAGATACAAATGTTACCTTTACTATTACGCCGGACGAGGGATATGAGGTTGATACATTTACTGTAAACGGTGAAGATAAAAAATCATCAATCACTAACAATACTTATACCCACACTGTTCAAGCGGATGTTGACGTACAGGTTACATTCAAAAAAACTACCTATACAATAACCGTTGACAGCGGTATTACCGGAGGTACTGTAACTCCAAGTGCTACCTCAGCAAGTATGGGAGATATTATTACCTTTACTTCAACTCCGGAAACGGCTTACTTCCAAAAATCTGTTACTGTTACAAAGGCAAGCGGAGGAACAGTAACCTGCACAAATAACAGCTTTACAATGCCTGCAGAGAACGTAACAATTTCTGCAACATTTGTATCCTATAGAATAACAGGTTCCCTTACCACAGCGGGAACATCAGTGGGCAAAGACACAACTTGGGACAACTTTACTAACGGTATGGCGTTTGATACAAAGGTTTCAGATACAGTTTACAGCAAGACTATTAATCTGACATCAACTGATATGACAGAATTAAGAAACAAATTCCGTCTAAAGAGCAATGACGGCGTTGTCTATCGACCAAAAGATACTGACGCTACTGATGATGACGGTAAAGGAAACAAAGGTTATCTGATTACAAAGAGTGATTCTGAAACTAAATCATATGCTACTGAAAACGGAACAAGTAGTAACTTCTTCTACTTTGATACCCCTGGCGAATATACTATCTTTATCCAATATGTGGACGGCGGAAATCCTAAAATTTGGGCAGTAAGAGGTGCGTTTAACCTAACGTCAACTACAACAAAATGTACTGTTAAATTCTACAGCGACGCTAACCTTACAACTGAGATTACTAAATCTAAGGCGAACCGGACAGTATATGTTCAGGTAACACCTGATACAAATTGTCAGGTTAAATCCGTTAGCGCAAACAGCGGATTAACACTTACTCCTGTTTCAGGCAAGGAAAACGTATATAGCTTTACTATGCCAAGCAAGGATGTAAATGTAACCGCTACCGCTGAAACGATAAAGAAAACCGTTAAGTTTACCTTTGCCAACTCATCGCTAAGCGTTAGTTACGTTTACAACGGTACCGCTTATAATGGGGCGAATGTTTCCACAGGAGACACAGTAACTGTTGATAAGGGAACAACTCTTTCCGTTTCAGCTGTGCTAAATACAGGCTACCAAGCAGACGGCTGGGTGGTAACCCCTACTCCTACTCCTGCTGCTACAACAGGAGAAACTACCTGTAGCTTTACTGTTTCCGATAATACCTCGGTAACTTTTAAAACAAAGAAAATCGACTATAGTATTTCTTATGTATATAACCCTACCCAGGGCGGTACAAGCGTTGTAAAAGTAAATGACGCTGAGGTTACAAAGCTCAACATCGGCGATAAATTTAAGGTTGAGCAAACTGTAAATACAAGCGGCGGTTATGAGATAGACTCCGTAGAGGTTAAAGCAGGAAGCACAATACTTTATCCTGACGCTAACGGCATCTATACAATGCAAACAGGTGATGTAACGGTTACCACAACATACAAGGCAATAAAGCCCACAATTTCAAATTGCCCAACCGAAACTGTTGAGATGTATGCAGGAGCAAGCTACACCATACCTGCCACAACAGATTACGGTACGCTTTCCTACAGCTCATCTCCCGGTGACTTTACATTCAGCGGAGCAGTAGCCAAAGCACCAAATAAAGAGGGCAACTACACAATTACGGTTACTGCTACAAATAAGCCTGCGGGAATTACTACTGCCGCAACAACTACGGCTACCTTTAATGTAACAGTTAAGTTTACGGACACTCAGAAAGCCTATAAAGCTTTAGAAGAAAAATTTGCTCAGATAGGTCACGAAAATTCCGATTACTACGAGAACAACGAGGCTTGGACAGCATATACAAACGCTGTATCTGCGGCAAACACCTTGCTTGCAACTTTCCCGTCACCTGATGCAAAAAACAAAGACGCTTACGTAAATGCTAAAACAACTTTACAAAATGCCTATGACGAGATTCAAAAATATAAGAAAGTAAACACAATTTACGTTCTTTCAAAGTATGCTCCGGGTGCTTCTAATAATGGTTATGTAAACATTCATATGTTTAACAATACCACCGGTGAAAGTTATGAGCCTGTGGATGACAGCGGTTATTTTGCTACTACAGATGATAATAAGGGCAAGAGTTATCATATGACTAACCTTGGAACTGTTACGGTTGGTAGCGGAAACAGAAGGCTTTACAAATTTGAATTTTTCGGAAAAGCAGATTTTCTTATTTTTGTAGGTACAGAACAAAATACAGTAATTTCAGATAGTAATAAGTTAACAGGGGATATTGAGACCTGCAAGGGCTTTACCAGCTATTTCATAGATATTAAAGACGTAAGTGCAAGTAACAGTCCGAGCAAGACTACCTACGACAAATCTCCTTATGCACCGTTATCAGTGGAACTAACCAAGACAAGCGACACTTGTGTTGAAGACACTGTGTATGATTTAACAACAAAAATTCCAAAAACCGAGGGTGGTACACTAAAAACTATCTCCGGAGTAACAGTAAATCACACATATTCTTACACACTGAACGGTAACACCTATGAAATTCCGACTCCTGCAACTTGGGTGCCTGCAGATCCGGGTGTATATACCATTACTGTAACATCCTATAACGGTATCACTGATGAAGATGTTGAAAACACCTTTACCCTGTACGTACAGGATAAGCTTGATAAGCCTATTCTTGCAATCAACGGTACAACTGACAGTAATACTGTTACAGTTAATAACGAAACAGATGTAGTGCTGTCAGCTATTTCAAGCGGTGCGGATTATCCTGAAGGTGCAAAGTATATCTTTACTGTTGACGGCACTGATTATGAATCAAATGTGCCAACCTATACTTTTGCTGTAGGTACAGCGAGTGCCTTAACTCTTGGCAATCATACAGTTTCTGTAAAGGTAATTGCACCTGACACAAAGTATGCAGGAACCGAAATTAATCAGTATGTTGATTCCGAAGCAAGTGATGAAAAAACTGTAAAGATTGATACTGTAAAATATACCTACAAATTTGATTTTACAGAGTGTCACGTTGCTACAAATACAGTTACATTTAAACTCGAAGGAAAAGATACAACAGTTACTGATTTAAAAGGTTCTGTAACTGTTGATAAAAACAGCTTGGTAGCATTTACCGTTACAATGTCAGGCAAATATCTGCCGATTCCAAATGAGAATTGTTGGAGCGGAGTTACAGGTGCTACGATAGGCGAGAACAAATTAAGTTATTCATTTACTGCAAGCAATAGTAATGCCGATTCAACTGTTGTGTTTAGGTCCTATCTACCGGTAGAAATAACTCCCGATACTCAGAAAATTAAGATTAATGCTTCTGCAAAGATTAATATTAAGGAATTAGACAGTAATGCAAGCTATCAGCTGTTATATAAAAAGACAACTGATACGAAATTTATTGCAGCTACTGCTACGCTGACTGATAAAGAGTTTGCTACATCAAACCTTCCGTACGGAAAATACCAATTTAAGGTAAGACAATATACTGATTATTATAGTGTTGAGTCCAATGTAGTAAATGTTAACGCTATAATCGGTACTGTTGAATTAGAATATTACTACAGAGATTATAAGTCTGAAAACGGCATATCCTATGACCCGTATATCGGCAAGGAAAACAACCTGAGTGCTTCCGCTACCAAATATTCTGTTGTGCTGGAGGATGACATCAGCTCGGTTGTTGAGGAAAATGATTACGCTACTCTTTACAAAAAGTATGCACCTAAATTGAGCAATAATTACTTTGATTATACTTTAGTTACCACAGGCGTAACAGGTTCACTTAGTGAAGACAAGGCTATATGTACCATTACCGGTCCGCTGATGACGCCAACGGAAAAGACATATACCGTGTCTATCAACGGTGTGAAAGATAACGAGTTTACATCTTATTATCAGCAAAAGACATTCCTGCTTGACGCTTCTAAATATTGCACTGAGGGTACATACGGCTATGTTTGGTACTACGTGGATTCAGAGGGCAAGGAAACTGTTGTATCTACAAGTCAGTACTACAAGCTCCGTGTAGCTAAGAATACAGATCTTAGAGTTAAGGGTTCGGATGTGGAGATTACTACTCCTACTACCACTATTAATGAGCCTGTTTACACAGAAATTATTTCAAATAATGCAGTTAAGGTTCAGATGAGTATGCTGGTAGAAAACTACCTGCCTGAAGACGCAGTAAGAACACGCACAGGTGTAGTATATTATTCATATGAGGGAGATACTGCTCCTGCTGTTGACAGTACAAAACTGCCGTCTATTATTGCAAACAGCGCTACACTTGCCAACGGAGATCCGGGCAAAACCTACACTGTGGGAACTGAGTCTGGCATAGACATAAAGGGCTATTATACAAACAATGATAATGTAAACGGCAAGTTTATATTTGCTCCGATTGCAAGTATCAACTCTACAAAGACCTATGTTGTTTATTCATATCTAACTTATATACAGGATAATGTTTCGGTTACTATTATTTCTTCTCCTGTTACTGCATCGGTTACGTTGTATAAACAACAAATCACAACTTCATAAAGCATAACAAAAGGGCAGTTGCAATGATTTTGCGACTGCCTTGATGTTTACTTTAACAAAAAAGTGTGATATAATCAAGCAAATAAATTTGGCGGAGGTAGTATTATGAAGAACATAAACTGGGCGGTATTAGGCACAGGAGTTATTGCCAATGAAATGGCGGTTGCTCTGAATAAAAACGGCAAGAGCATATATGCAGTAGGTAACAGAACCTACGAAAAAGCGGTATCATTTGCCGAAAAGTACGGCATTAAAAAGGTTTATGCCGATTATAATGAAATGTTCACCGACCCTGAGGTTGACGTAATTTATATTACAACTCCCCACAATACTCACATTGACTTTATGAAGAAGGCTATCGAAAACGGAAAGCACATTCTTGTTGAAAAGTCCGTTACCTTAAATAGCAGTGAGCTTCGGGAGGCTGTGGATTTAGCAAAGGAAAAAGGCGTTGTTATGGGCGAAGCTATGACAATATTCCATATGCCTATTTATAAAAAGCTAAAAGAAATTTTAGCAACCGGAAAGCTTGGCAAGGTTAATCTTATTACAATGAACTTTGGCAGCTTCAAGGAATACGATATGAACAACCGCTTTTTTAACAGAAATCTTGCAGGGGGAGCGATGCTTGACATCGGGGTTTACGCACTTTCCTTTATCCGTTGGTTTATGGATTCAAAGCCCACTGAGCTTTTATCACAGGTAAAGACAGCTCCTACAGAAGTTGACGAACAGGCAGGACTGCTGTTAATGAACAAAGAAGGACAGATGGCGACCGTAATGCTTTCTCTCCATTCAAAACAGCCGAAACGCGGTATGATTTCCTGTGAAAAGGGATATATTGAGGTTATGGAATATCCGAGAGCATGGGAGGCAACAATCACCTACACCGACAGCGGTGAAACCGAGTTAGTTAAAGCAGGCGAAAACGCAGACGCCCTTGCCTATGAGCTTGACGATATGGAAAAGGCAATTTTCGGGGATACGGAGTGTATGCACCTTGACTATACAATAGATGTTATGGATATGATGACAGAATTCAGAAAACAATGGAATCTGAAATATCCCGAGGAAGAGTAATTTGGACAAATTTCTTTGTATAATTATTTAAAAAATATATACCTATTGAATGACCTCCATAGTATTTTACGGAGGTCATTTTTATAGAAAAATTAACGAGGAAACTCAAAATATGTTATAATTAATGCAGAAAATTTCAAATAATTTGTAAGATTTTCTCTTTTTCAAAGTCTTATATGTAAAGGAGGTGGTAGAGTGACTGAGTTTGAGGGTGTGTATCGTAGGTATTTTAAGGATGTGTTTTTATATATTCTAAGACTTTCCAAAGATAAACATATTGCCGAAGAAATCACAAGTGAAACCTTTTTAAAAGCAATGCGTTCCATTAATAAATTCAAAGGGGATTGCGATATTAGAGTTTGGTTATGTCAAATTGCGAAAAACAGCTATTTCACCTATTTGAAAAAGGTTGGTTGTACCGCCGATATTGATGAAATAGCAACTGCAAGTTATGATTTAGGCTTAACAGTTGAAGAAAAAATCGAGCAACAAGATGAGGCTACGAAAATAAAAAAACTGCTTCATAATATTCCTAACCCATACAAAGAAGTTTTTATGTGGCGTGTGTTTGCTCAGCTGAGCTTTAAACAGATTGGTCAAATATTCAACAAATCCGATAATTGGGCTTGTGTTACCTACCACCGAGCCAAAAATATGATTAGACAAGGATTGGAGGAGTACAGCAATGAGGAATGATTGCAATATTGTCAGGGATATGTTGCCGCTTTATTTGGAAAAAATGGCAAGTGACGATACGGTTTCTTTTATACAAGAGCATTTAGACAGTTGTGAGAAATGCCGTGCTGAGTTAGAGAAAATGAAGAATTTTGAAGAGGATAGAATATTTAAGGACATAGATGTTTCTTGCGATGATGTTGACGTTAAGCCTTTTAAAAAAATCAAATCAAAGATAATTAAAATTATAGCAATAGCAGTAGTTTTGTCTGTTTTTCTTACTATTACAACAGTGTCTATATGTAACCAATTCCCGCCTTTGAGAATTGATTACGGAGAATCGGAAACCCACTCACAGGAGGAAATGGATTCGGCAATAAAAATAATTAAGGATACCGTCTTTTCTTGGGGAGGATATGTATATTATGTTAGTTATTCAGGCGACAAGACCGGCAAAAAAGAACTTAAATATTGCAACAAACTTGCTGACGAGGGTGTAGTTTATGTTGACTGTATGGTTTTTGATGCAGAGTTTAACTATATAATTGGAAATCAAGGTAATCGCACGTACTACAGGTGGTATTTTGGAAGAACAAAAGGCGGAGATTGGGAATTAGTATCATATGGTTTTGGTTGACAAAAATAAATTTGTACAGATGCAAAAGAGGCTGTTGCTAACCGAAAGATTAGCAACAGCCCTAAAATTATATACTTTTGTGTAACGGTGTGATATACTTAACTAAAGATAATAAAGATTATTTGAAAATCGACCATCTATGATGAAAAAAACCAATTCCCAAAAGTTGAAAAATGTGACGAATAAAAAATTTAGGCACAGCGTTATGCTGTGCCTTTGGTGTTAATGTATTCTTCTAAAATATCCGCCGCATATTTGCAAAGTTCGGAGCAGGGGCGTTTTTTGTAGTACTTTTCACTTCTCTGTTCAGGGGCAGGTTTGTCCGCCCCTTTTATGTTTAAGCCTAAAAGTTCACGGCAGATTATCGAGCCGTTGTCCTCTTTGAATTTGTTTGCAAGAAATTGAACTTCCTTATATAGTGCCGTTTTCTCCTGTGTAACAGTAGGGTCGCTGTAGCCGTACTTCATACCCAGCACCATATTCATTCCGCTGACAGTACCGCAAACTTCCCTCAACCTGCCCATACCTCCCCCAAAGGGAGAACTTATTTTCACAGCGGTATCAAAATCAATACCCAAATCCTCTGCAAATGCACCGAAAACAGCCTGTGCGCAGTTGTATCCTTTTTCAAAAAGACTTTTTGCCTTATCGCCTTTTGTCATATTATCACTTCCCTGAATTTTATTATATCATCAAAAATATGTATTGGCAATAGTCACAACCTATGTTATAATAACTGTGTATATTAATTTTTATAGGTGATTAATTTGGCATTTGAACAGGATAAAATAAGAAATTTCAGTATTATCGCCCATATTGACCACGGAAAAAGCACCTTGGCTGACCGAATTTTGGAGCAGACCCAGAGTGTTTCCGTTCGTGATATGGAGGCGCAGATACTTGACGATATGGAACTTGAGCGTGAGCGTGGTATTACAATCAAGGCTCGTGCGGTAACAGCGATTTATCACGCAGATGACGGAGAGGACTATCTGCTGAATCTAATCGACACACCGGGACACGTTGACTTTAACTACGAGGTCAGCCGAAGTCTTGCCGCCTGTGAGGGCGCTGTGCTTATTGTTGACGCATCACAGGGCATAGAGGCGCAAACCCTTGCAAACACATATCTTGCAGTTGACGGCGGTCTTGAGATTGTCCCTGTTGTAAATAAAATCGACTTGCCCTCTGCCGACCCTGACAGAGTTATAAAAGAAATTGAGGACGTAATCGGTATTCCGGCTGAGGACGCACCGAGAATTTCCGCAAAGCAGGGCTTGAACATTCACGCAGTTTTAGAGAAAATCGTGTCGGATATCCCTGCGCCTACAGGTGATATTAACGCACCTTTGCGTGGACTGATTTTCGACAGTTATTACGATTCCTACAAGGGCGTAATCATTTACGTGCGTTTGAAAGAGGGACAAATTCACCCGGGTGATGAGTTTAAACTTATGGCTACCAATTCAACCTTTAACGTGGTTGAGTGCGGTCTTATGCACGCAACTTCTTTGGAGCAAACTGACGGTCTGTATGCCGGTGAGGTTGGATATATTGCCGCTTCCATTAAGTCTTTGTCAGACGCACAGGTTGGCGATACAATTACCCTTGTGAAAAATCCTGCTCCTGAGCCTTTGCCCGGTTATCGTGAGGCGCAGTCAATGGTATTCTGCGGTATCTATCCTGTTGACGGCGCAAGATACGGCGACTTAAAGGACGCATTGGAAAAGTTAAAATTAAATGACGCCTCATTAAGTTTTGAGCCTGAAACCTCTATTGCCCTTGGCTTTGGTTATCGCTGCGGCTTCTTGGGACTTTTGCATATGGAGATTATTCAGGAGCGACTTGAAAGAGAGTACAACCTTGACATTATCACCACAGCACCCAGCGTAATTTATAAAATCACAAAAACAGACGGCACAGTTGAAAATATAGACAACCCTACAAACTACCCTGACCCTGCCTTGATTGCATCTGCCGAGGAGCCTATGACAGACGCACATATTTATTCCCCAACTGAATACGTAGGCAACATTATGGAACTTTGTCAGGACAGACGTGGTATATTTGTCGGTATGGATTATATCGACTCCGACCGTGTTGACATTCACTACCAACTGCCCCTTGCGGAAATTATCTACGACTTTTTCGATACACTTAAATCCCGCACAAGAGGATATGCGTCATTTGACTATGAACTCAGGGATTATGTTCAAAGCGACCTTGTAAAACTTGATATTATGCTCAACGGAGAAATCGTTGACGCATTGAGTTTTATTATCCACAAGGACAAGGCATACGGACGAGCAAGGAAAATGGCTGAAAAATTAAAGGAAAAAATTCCACGTCAACTTTTTGAAATTCCAATCCAAGCCTGTATCGGCGGTAAGATTATCGCCAGAGAAACCGTTAAGGCTATGCGCAAGGACGTTCTTGCAAAGTGCTACGGCGGTGACATTACACGTAAGAAAAAATTGTTGGAAAAACAAAAAGAAGGCAAAAAGCGTATGCGCCAGTTAGGTTCTGTGGAAGTTCCTCAAGAAGCGTTTATGGCGGTGCTGAAACTTGACACCGACTGATAGAGGTAAATTTTATGGACTTGCTGAAAGGTTGCCTGTGTGTCGGACTTGGAGGATTTGCAGGGGCGGTGTTGAGGTTTTTAATTAGTTCCCTTCCCATAAAAACTTATTTTCCTTTTCAAACCCTTGTTATTAATATTCTGGCAGCGGTTATGATAGGCTTTTTTACAGGCTTGTTTAGTCAAGGCACAGGGCTGAATGTAAATTTGCACAGATTTTTAACTACAGGTCTTTGCGGTGGATTTTCCACGTTTTCCACCTTTAGCGCAGAAATTGTGACCCTGTATAAAGGAAGTCACCAAATTTTGGCGGTAACTTACGGAATTTTGTCTGTGGTACTCTGTGTGGGCGGTGTGCTTTTAGGAGATTTTTTAGCCGCCGTAGTTTTGAAAAAAGCATAAACAGGCATAAATAATGCTCTCACTTTTTTAAGTGAGAGCATTTTTCATTATCAATTATCAATTTGAAAACGCTTATATGTATTTCCGTTTATTTTCAACTTGCCGTTCTTATACGAATATTCAAGGTCGGTCTGAATATCCTCACCGCCGTATTTATACACTACGTCAATTTTGCCATTTTGGGCATTATATGTATAACAGGTTTCGCTGCTTATTAGGTTGGAATACATTATTCCGTCCTTGCCGAAGTAGTAAATCAAACCGTCCTTGCACTTCCACCAGCCTAAAATATCCTTGTCAATCTTTGGTTTTTTAGGTGCTTTTGGAATAAAATTGTGATTTTTCTGCATTTCCATAATCACCCTGCTGTCACCTTGTGTAAGGGTCAGAGTTTTATCATTGTCAGACAGTTCATAATTATATTCACCGCTTAAACCGATAAAGAAAGAGGTTTCCAAAGTTTTATTTTTTTCGTCAATGTCAAGTGTAGCAAAATCCCCCTCGCTGTCCATAGCAAGTTGAGCAAGATTATCGTTGCGGAAAATAAAACTCAAATAATCAAAGCCTTTTATCTTCCAAGTGCCGTACACAGGACAATCACCCTCGACAAAGGAGTCAAAGTAAGACTGCAAAATCTCCGTACTGTCGGAAAAACTTTGTATATCAACCGTAGGCTCTGTTTCCTTTATATTATTACTTTTGTCCTCACAGCCTGTAAAAATCAATCCGGTTAAAGCAACTGTCAGCATAAGTACCGCCGCTAAAAATCTTTTCATATACATCACCTTTAAAATAATCTATGGATAATTTTATATTTTTAAGGCTTAATTGTCAATATATATAAAATTTTTGGTAAAACTTTTAAAATATTTTTATTGCACAAATCCTCGCATTTTGATATAATTACTTTTAATATATACAAGAAAGTGTGCGCATCCTGTGCGCAGACTTTCTTTAGCCATCGCTCGTGTGCACGTAGTGCACAACTGAGCGGGCAATATAAATAATTATTTTTTGTTTGATAGGATTTAATACTATATTACAACTCGTATAATTCACGATGATTTAAAAACAAATTATACAGTTAGTAGTGATTCCCTATCAAATAAAAAATTCTGAAAGGGGAAAAGCCTGATGCTAAACAATTCTTTTGATTCTAAATTCGGTAAAAAGGGTATCACATTTGACGACGTTCTTCTTATTCCCGGAGAGTCAAACGTTGAACCTGCCAACGTAAGCGTTGACACATACCTGACAAAGAAAATCCACCTTAACACTCCCATTATGACTGCCGCTATGGATACTGTAACGGAAACACAGATGGCAATCGCAATCGCTCGTGAGGGCGGTATCGGTATTATCCACAAAAATATGTCTATCGAAAAACAGGCTGATATGGTTGACAGAGTAAAGAGAAGTGAAAACGGTGTTATCGTAAATCCATTTTTCCTTTCTCCTGAAAACACTGTAGGTGACGCTGACGAACTTATGGGCAAGTACAAAATCAGCGGTGTGCCAATTTGCCGTGACGGTAAGTTAGTAGGTATTATTACAAACCGTGACCTTAGATTTATGACAAAAAATGACTTCAGCACAAAAGTAAGCGAAGTTATGACAAAAGAAAAACTTGTAACTGCTCCGGTAGGTACAAATCTTGCACAGGCTCAGGAGATTTTGCGTAAGCACAGAATCGAAAAACTCCCTATTACAGATGATGAGGGCAACCTGAAAGGCCTTATCACCATTAAAGATATTGAAAAAACAGTTCAGTATCCAAATTCTGCTCGTGACGAAAGAGGCAGACTTCTCTGCGGTGCGGCTATCGGCGGTACTGCTGACGTATTAGACAGGGTTGCCGCACTTATTGAGGCTGGAGTTGACGTATGCTGTCTTGACTCTGCTCACGGCCACAACTCAAATATTATCAACTCTGTTAAAAGAGTTAAAAAAGCATATCCTGATTTACAACTTATTGCCGGAAATATTGCTACTGCTGAGGCTGCAAAGGCGCTTATTGACGCAGGCGCAGACGCAGTAAAGGTTGGTATCGGTCCCGGTTCAATCTGCACAACTCGTATTGTTGCAGGTATCGGCGTTCCTCAGATTACCGCTATCTATGACGTTGCCTGTGAGGCTTCAAAGTACGGTATTCCTGTAATCGCAGACGGCGGAATCAAGTACAGCGGTGACATTGTAAAGGCTCTTGCAGCAGGGGGCAACGTATGTATGGTAGGCTCACTTGTTGCAGGTTGTGAGGAAAGTCCGGGAGAAAACGAAATTTTCCAGGGCAGACAGTTCAAAACCTATCGTGGTATGGGTTCACTTGCGGCTATGGGACAGGGAAGTTCCGACCGTTACTTCCAGGCAGCCAATAAAAAGTTTGTTCCTGAGGGCGTTGAGGGACGTGTTCCTTACAAGGGCTTACTTTCCGACACAATCTACCAGTTGATGGGCGGTTTACGTTCAGGTATGGGATATACAGGTTGCGCAACTATCCCCGAACTACACGAAAAATCAAAGTTTGTTCAGATTTCCGCGTCAAGTTTGCGTGAAAGCCACCCCCACGATATTCAGATTACAAAAGAGGCTCCCAACTATTCTTATAATGTTTAATTTAATAAAAAAATTGCTCCACAGTTTTCCGACTGTGGAGTTTTTTTGTCTCTTTGTCAATGGTTGGGATAAAGTATGTAGGCTCCCTTGTGTAAAGGGAGGCAATATTCTCCGCCGTAGGCGGTTTTTGATTACGGTCGGGAACAGGAGTTATATAACAAATGAACCTATCTACACGACCTTAATTTTCCATTTTCCATTATCCATTAAAAAAAGCCTCCCCCAAGCATATGCCTGAGGGAGCAACTTTTACTTATTCACTATTACCTAATAACTAATATCAAGCCTTGCCTACTGAACCGAAGAGTTCCATCTTTTCCTTAACAGTAGCCTTGATAGCCTCTGCGCCGGGAGCAAGAAGTTTACGTGGGTCAAAGCCCTTGCCCTGTAAATCTTTGCCCTCTTCAATGTACTTTCTTGTAGCCTCAGCAAAAGACAACTGACACTCTGTATTTACATTGATTTTGGAAACGCCTAATGAGATAGCCTTCTTAATCATATCAGCAGGAATACCTGTACCGCCGTGAAGTACTAAAGGCATAGCCCCTGTTAACTGCTGGATAGCGTCAAGTGTTTCAAAGGAAAGACCTGCCCAATTTTCAGGATATTTGCCGTGAATGTTACCGATACCTGCAGCAAGCATTGTTACGCCAAGGTCAGCAACCATTTTGCATTCCTCAGGGTCAGCGCACTCGCCTGCACCAACAACGCCGTCTTCCTCACCGCCGATTGAACCAACTTCAGCCTCGATTGAAAGACCCTTGTCCTCACAGATTGCAACTAATTCTTTAGTTTTAGCAACATTTTCCTCGATTGGATAATGAGAGCCGTCGAACATAATTGAACTGAAACCTGCCTCAATACAAGCCTTTGCGCCCTCGTATGAGCCGTGGTCAAGGTGCAGAGCAACAGGAACTGTAATTCCCAATTCCTCAAGCATACCGTTTACCATACCTACGATAGTCTTGTAACCGCACATATATTTACCTGCGCCTTCAGATACACCTAAAATAACAGGTGACTGAAGTTCCTGTGCTGTAAGTAGAATTGACTTTGTCCACTCTAAATTGTTGATGTTGAACTGACCAACAGCATAGTGGCCTTCTTTTGCTTTTGTTAGCATTTCTTTTGCATTAACTAATGGCATAATAAATACCTCCGAATAAATATTTCATACAGGGCACGTCTGCAACTGTACGCTTACAATTATTATACAACATTTTTTTACATTTATAAAGCCTTTTTGCAAAAATATTTTGGCTGTCTGTTGTTTTTGTATGAAAAAAATTATATAATAGTGCTGTAAACCAAAAGGAGGTTCTTATGGATAACTTCAACGATAATCAAAATCAATGGGCAGAAAACATTGACGCTATAGAAAATACGGAAAAATCGGAAAATACGGATACGGAGATTGCAAAACCTACCATTCCAAATGCACCCCAAAATATTGTAACACAGCCTGTAGATGCTGCGGAAAGAACACCTGTTAAGGAAACTACCCCTTACAGGGAATACGTAATGAAAACACAGCCACAGCCTGCCGAGTATTCCGTAAACACAACTACTCCAAAGGCACAGTCAAACAAAATGAGTGCGGGGCTAAAGGCCTTTATGATAATTACCCTGTCATTTATAGGGGCGTTACTTGTTGCTTTTATTGCCTACATATCGGTTACCACACCTTTAAATAACAAGAACATAAGCAAGGAATATTTCTACAGCACACCTGATTCAACTGTTCCTACAGAAGTTCCTACCGAAAATCAGAGCCAAGGCTCCTATGACCCTGAAAGTCAGACGGATAAGGATTTCAAAGGCTTAAAACTTGAGCAAAAGCCGAATAAGGACAAGGATAAATATGGTGCAAATTACACCTTTAAAGCCCTTGACAACGCAGTTGTAGGGATAATATGCTACGGAAAGGACAGCGGTTATTCAGGTGATTACCGAGTGCAAGGCACAGGAATAATCCTGACAAAAGACGGATATATAGTTACAAATTCTCACATTATCAACAACAGCAGAAATTCCTATGACATTAAAATCGTCACCAAAGATAAAGAGGAATACGTTGCAAAAGTAGTAGGCTTTGATTCACGTACCGACCTTGCCGTGCTTAAAATCAAGGCGGATAATCTTCCTGTAGCCGCTTTCGGTGACAGCGACCAAATCGAGATTACCGAGGACGTTATCGCAATCGGCAATCCTCGTGATATGAACTTCCAAAACTCCGTTACAAAGGGGATCGTGTCCGCTGTGGACAGAGAGGTGTCCTCAAGCAACAGTTCAAAATTTATCCAAACCGACGCCGCCATTAACCCGGGCAACAGCGGTGGACCTCTATGTAATATGTACGGTCAGGTTATCGGCATAAACACCTCAAAGATTAGCCTTGAGGACTACGAGGGTATGGGATTTGCTATCCCAAGCAAAACCGTAAAGAGAGTTGTTGACGATATTATCCGCTACAGTTACGTGCAAAATCGTGTGAGAATCGGCATTACCGGTACAGCGGTTTACAGTTTGGAATATGACATAAAGGGCATTGAGATTGGCGAAATTGACAAAAAAGGCCCTATGGCTAACACAAAAGCACAGGTTGGAGATGTTATTATCGCAGTTGATGGTACAGAGATAAGCAGTTTTACCGAGGTTTATAACATTCTTGAAACCCACAAAGCAGGGGATGAAATTAAAATAAAACTGTTCCGTCCTGAGGATAAGTCAAAATTTAATGTTACGGTTACACTTCAGGCGGACAAATAGATTGAAAATGGAAAACTTTTTCAAATTGAAAATTGAAAATGGAAAATGGAAAATTGTGGGCGAGCAGACAGGTTTTTTAAATCAGAATACTTTTTTACCCAACCGGATTCATAACAATCCCTCCGTCACTTCGTGACACCTCCCTTTACACAAGGGAGGCAATTTTCCCAAATTAATAGTTTGTTTTTCCACAAAAAAGCAACGTGGCTGTGATTTCACAGCCACGTTTTTAGTGTTTAGTTATTTTGCTTTTCAGCGGACTTTGGCAGATTGTTGTATTTCAGCAGACCCTCGTCATCATAGTCAATTTCGCTTTCGCAAACATACTGCTCATCAATCTTGCCCTTTTTCTTTAGGAACATTGTCAGGAGAATCAATCCTACAAACAACAGCAGACCCATTAACGAAATAATTGAGCCTTTGATAAAGCCCTTTGGCAGATAACTTAGCCTGATTGTGTGGTGACCCTTGCTCAATTTAAAGGCAACAAGTGCGTTTGCCACAGGGGTAACTTCCACCTTTTCGCCGTCAACATATGCTGTCCAACCCTCGTTGTCAGAGCCGAATAACTTGCCTAAAAGGGAATCGTCCTCAACCTTGCCTGCTTCGTAAGGAATGGAAGTGTAGAACAGGCCGTCCTCTTTAACGTCGATTTCACCCTCCATTGATGAACCGGTAAGGTTTGTAGTAGTCATAACGCTGTCCTCAAGAACGCTGAATCCTTCCTCGTAAACATCCTTGTTAAAGTAGTTTACATATACCTGTGCAGTACCGCCGGCACCTGCTTCAAGGTCAGAGTAAATTGAGATTTTGTCGCCCTTGTTGTAGTAGCCGATAGCCATAATGTAAGGACGCTTAATGTAGAAGGTAGATGTTCCTGCACGTGCTACGTCATTGCACATAACCGTTACGTTTTCACCGCCGGACAGGTTTGCGTAAGCATAATAGTAGCCGTCCTGTGGCGCCTCGTAATTCCATTTTACGTGTGGGGCAACAGTGCTGTCGTTACAACTGTAACTGTAGCGGCCGTACTCGGTTTTGTTTACAGGGAATGTTGCATATTCCGTATGACCTTGGGATACTACCTCAAGGGGAGTATATACGTCCTTGTCGATACCTGTTGCAAGTTTAAAGAAAGAGTTTTGCTTGTCAAATGGATTGTAGGTGTCCTCGTCATCCTCACCCTGATAGTTGATTAAGTCACCCTTTGTCATAAAGCCCATCGGCAGATAAGAGGTGTTCTTTGTGAGTTTAACACTTCCTGAGGAGAATGTTTCAGCCATATACTGGGTGTTGTTGTAGTTGCCGTCACGAGCGATAACGTATTTTAAGTTCATAAACAGGTTTGTAACCGGTGAACTTTCCGCATAGGTGTATCTGTTACCGCTGAGCCAACCCATAAGTCCGAAGTTTTCCGCAAAGCGAGTGATACTCTCGTTTGTCATTGAGTTGAACATTGAAATACCGTTGAATCTGTTCAGAGAGGAGTCGCACAAGGTCTGTGTGCTTGTAAATTCTGCTCTCCAAAGTTCAGGGGTATCCTTTTCGGTTTCTTTCATATAATCTACAACTTCCTCGGTATTAACAGTTCCTCGAGGATAGTCGTAGGTGCTTGTAACTGTGGTGGTCTTAACGCCCATATATCCTGTGATTGCACTTTCAACAAGGACTATGGTGCATATCAATATCGTGCAAACAGCCTTAATAGACTTTCTGTCTTTTAGGAAGAAGTACAGGAAAAGTACGGCTAACAGCAGTACGGCAACAATGGCAGAGCCGACTATTGGAGCAACCTCCTGAACACCGATACTTAACAGTATTACAAGAGTTGTGCCTAAAGCGGCAATAACTAAATCGAAAATACTTGCCTTTTCAAATACCATAAAGGCTCTGAAAGCCATAACAACCAATACAAAACTTACCAGATAACTGAAACGGTAAGGAATCATATTTGTAAAGTGAAATCCGTGCCACATATAGTCAAGTTGTCTGATGATGAAACTTAAAAATAAGAACAGAAGCAGGCAACTGTTAAAGATTTTTTCGCGGAGTTTGATTTTCTTTGATGACAGGAAAATAATTGCAAAAATAATGGTGATAATACCGCAAGCGATATTGGGCAGACCGCCTGTTGTTGAAGGTTTTACAAAGGCGATGCTGTTTGAAAGTACTTGCTTTAATGCGTCAAGTGTTCCCATTAAATCGTTTGTTGTGCCGATGTTAATAGCGTAGCCTGTTGGGAATGTACTTCCTGCTGCGTGGGTAGTCTGTAAACCGAAGAAAGCAGGGAGCATTAAGAACAAAGTCAGCATTAATGCGATTACAGTACTTACGCCGATGTGGAGAAAATCCTTTAGGAATTTTTTGAAATCCACCCAAGCGCAAATTTGATAACCGATAAAGCAGAGCAGTACGAAAATACAGGTAAACAAGCCTATATAATAGTTTGCAAGAATAGAAAGTGCAAGTGTAACGATAAACAGCCTGTACTTTTTCTCACGCATTAACGCCACAAATCCCATAATTACAAGTGGGGTCAGTGCTGCTGTATCAAGCCAGATTTCGCACCAATAGTAGCCCATAAAGAATGCGCCTAATGCAAAGCCTGTGGAGAAAACAGCCAAAGAAAGGTCGTTTCTCTTGAAAGTGTAGCGCAAAAACATTGCGAAAAATCCGCCTGCAAGACCGATTTTAAATGCAACGGAGAATGTCAGGAAAATTCTCAGCCACTCATAAGGGAGAAATACCGTAAAGAAATTCAGCGGACTTGCAAGATAGTAGGACATTAAGGCGAAGTAGTTTGTACCGCCGCCCTGTGTCCAAGACCAAAACAGAGATTCACCGTGCTTTAACTTGTCCTGAAAATCCACAAGGAAAGGAAAGTACTGATGCCATAAGTCGGTTACTAAAATCTGCTTGTCCCCAAAGGGTTCGCATCCCATTACCGCAAAAGCGATACACATTAATACAAATGGGGTGAGAAAGGACAGGAAGATAAAAGCGTTTCTTCTGAAAAATCCGCCCTCTTCAACCTTGCCGATCTTGGTTGAGGAAAGCCTTTTTGCTTTATAGGCAGACTTTTTGCCCATTACATTTTGATTAGCCATAAGCAAACTCCTATATCAAAATATTTTATACATACTATAACTTATATATAATATCACATTTTCTTTGCAAGGTAAATAATATTTTTTATTTAATTGTAGTTATTTATAGACTTTTTTTGACATAATTGGTATAATCAAAAAAGGATGTGATATTGATGAAAGATTTTATAAAGAATTTCTTTGACGTAAAATTTTGGAAGTTTATATTAGTAGGCGTTCTGAATACACTGGTGGGAACAGGCTTACAGTTTTTGCTGTTCAATCTCCTTGGTTGGAACGAGTGGGTTTCCTCGGTGACAGGATATTTTTTGGGCAGTGTGTTAAGTTATTTCCTCAACAAATACTTTACCTTTAAAAATCAGGAAAAGGGTATCAAGCCCATATTGAAATTTGCCTTGAATATTGCTGTTTGCTATACAATCGCTTACGTTATAGCAATTCCGCTGATTAGTTATATCTGCACAGCAAACTCACTGACAATGTTCGGCTGGTCTGTTGAAAAATTCAGCGGTAACCTTTCAATGGTTGTAGGCTCCTGTCTGTTTGTGGCTTGTAACTACATAGGTCAGAGATTCTTTGCTTTTAAAGAAAAGAGCGAAAAATAAATATTATTCATCGGATGTTGATAACTAAAGGGGCTTTCTTTTGTGAAAGCCCCTCATCTTTTGTGAACCTGTATTCTAATGAAATTTTGTTAATTAACTGTCTATACCTGTGGTGTTATATGTGCATACAATTTTATCCACGCCTTTGATGTCTGCCTTGCTTACCTTGGTAAAAATGTACCATTGTGGCGGAATCATCTCAAACCCATTTCCGTTTTCCTGACCGTTGGCAGGTCCTCCTCTATAATACTCTCTGGGGGCTACAATAAGAGTGTTATCTTCTACTCCCACAAAAGGAATTTCATAGCCGTAATTCCATGCAAACCCTAAATTATACATATAAATCAAAGCATTTTCCTTGAAAAATTCATCATCGAAATCAGGAGAGTAGGTTTTTGTCAGGGATAAAAACTCTTCCTTTGAGGTTACAAGCGCCATAAAAAACCAATCCTCTTTTTCAGCCATATACATCTTACCTATATTTGCTTCTTCTAAAATCAACTGAGACTCTATTTTTGCGTCCGGTGAAATCGGATAATTTATAGATCTATCGCAATAAATATAGTTGCGGTCAGGGGCGCCCTTATATTTTGCCCAAAGGGCATACTTTTGAATTTCTGTTACGTCATTTATATTAACGTCGCCGTCACAGTTGAAATCAGCAGTTTCTATAGATACTATTTCATTAGAATCAACCTTTGCAATATGCTTTTGCAAAGCGGTTACATCCTTTATGTTTATACGCTCGTCTTGGTTTATATCGCCTTGTAGATAAAATGATATTTTATCCGTACCCACTGTTGCATTTACGGAAGTAAATGCTGTTGCAAACATTATAGAAGTAAGCATCGCCGAAATAATCTTTATGTAAGGTTTCATATTAATGCTCCTTCCCAAAATTTATCCTCTCACTAATAATACGCACAAAGAAGTAAAATGGTTGCAAAGAGGAATAAAATATTTTATAGAATGTAAACTCACCCCTAATCGCAGGATTAGGGGTGTAACTTTGTGATTTACATTTCAGTTACAATGTCGTTTACGGTTTTTCCCGGAGGAATCATAGGCAGTACATTTGCGTCAGGACTGATTTTACAGTCGATAACAACAGGAGCATTTAAAGCCATAGCCTTTTCGATAACAGGCTTAATATCCTCGGTTTTCTCAATTTTCATACCTGCAACTCCGAAAGCCTCGGCAACCTTTACAAAGTCAGTTGCTCTGTGTGGGTCTGTGTGAGAAAATCTACTGCCGTAGAATAGTTTTTGCCATTGTCTTACCATACCCAAAACCGTGTTATTCATAACAAGCACGATAACAGGCAAATTGTAGGACTTCATTGTAACAAGTTCGTTTAAGTTCATATGGAAACTGCCGTCGCCGGTAATCAGGAAAGTTCTCTTGCGAGGGTATGCTACCTGTGCGCCGATTGCAGCGCCCATTCCGTAGCCCATTGTACCCATACCGCCTGAGGTGAGCAGTGTGCGTGGACGCTCAATATCGGCAAACTGCGCTACCCACATCTGATGCTGACCAACGTCGGTTGCGATAATGTCCTCAGGTGCTTTCAACTGATTTAATGTTTCCAGAATATCGGAAGGAATTACATAATCACCGTGAGGATTTTTCGCTGATTTCTTTTCATTTTTCCAAATGCCCATCTGAACAAGCCATTGTGTGTGGTCTTGCTGTTTAACGTGCTGATTGAGAATATCAAGAACATCAGCCATATCGCCGATAATTGAGTTGCTGACAGTTACGTTTTTATTAACTTCGTTTTCGTCAATATCAATCTGAATAATGTCAGCCTGTTTGCCGAACTTTTTAGGGTCGCCGGCAACTCGGTCGGAAAATCTTGCACCGCAGGTAATAATAAGGTCGCATTTTTCAGTAGCCATACCTGTTTCGTAACCGCCGTGCATACCGATATTGCCCATATTCAGTCTGTGACTTGCCGGAATACAGCCAAGTCCCATAAGTGAACAGCATACAGGGGCGTCAACTTTTTCTGCAAATTCAATAAACTTCTCCGATGCGTTGGAACTGATAATACCACCGCCTGCATAGATTAAAGGGAATTTAGCATTGTTAATCAATTCTACTGCTTTTGCAACGGATTCTGCCGTTTTAACTTCAACCTTTTCAATTTCCTTTGGAGCAATAGGGGTGAACTCTGTTACCTGTGCGGTAATATCCTTTGGCACGTCAATGAGTACAGGCCCTTTTCTGCCTGACTGTGCAAGTTCAAAAGCGCTTCTGATTGCAGGAGCAAGTTCGTTGATGTTCTTAACAAGATAACTGCCCTTGGTAATCGGCTTTACTATGTCAACAATGTCAACCTCTTGGAAACTGTCACGTCCCAACAAATCTACATTTACGTTGCCTGTGATAATAACCATAGGAATACTGTCGATATTTGCTGTTGCAATACCTGTTACGGTATTTGTAGCGCCGGGGCCTGAGGTAGTAATACATACTCCCACCTTGCCTGTTGCCCTTGCATAACCGTCGGCTGCGTGAGAAGCACCCTGCTCGTGAGCAGTAAGAATATGATTGATTTTGTCGCGGTACTTATACAGAGCGTCGTATGTATTCAGCGCTGCGCCGCCGGGATAACCAAAGACTGTGTCAACACCTTGTTCGATTAAACATTCACAGATTATTTCCGCACCTTTAAGTTGCATTTGATTCACTCCACTCTTTTTCATTGTATAAAAATATAAATTCTTTGTTACGCATATGCTATAATTTTACAAAATATTTGTATTATTGTCAATATTTAAGATTTTCTATGTAAATAAAAACTCCCTTGCATAAAAACAAGGGAGTGAATTTGTTGTGATTTACAGTTGATTTTCAAAAATCTTTACCATTTCCTCTGCGTTTTCGGAAATGATTAAGCACACATAATCGCCCTTTGTAACAACACTGCATTTCTCAATAATTGCGTACTGTTCAGGGAGATAATCTTTAGTAGATACAAGTTGATTGTTTAGGTGATTTTCAAGTTTTTCCTTGATACCTGCCACTTTTGATGAATCGGCGGCTTTCACAATGGTGATTTCGTCCATCTCAACACCTGAGGTTTTAAGGTAAATAGCAAGGTCGCTGTATTCGTCACTTTCAAATCCGTATGTATTCGCAATCAGATTTTCGCTTGTTACCTGCGTCATATCCTCGTCTATAGGATACTTTTCTGTGATAGCCTTAACAATATCCGCCACAGCAGGATTTTTGGTTTCACCCCCTGTACAGGCGGTGAGCATTGTAAACATAGCCGTAATCAGTACAAATACCATTGAAATTGCAATAAATTTTTTCATAAATATACCCCTTTTTAAATGTTATGTGTTAAATTCCGTCAGGATGATTAATCAGGTAATCTATTACTGCCGCCTGTGCGGTGTCGTTAAAGTGAAGTCCCATATTCTGTGGGTCACCGCAATATTCATCCTTTAAATGCCCCTTATCGTCAGATACAACGGAGTAAAGGTCTATGTAGGAATAATCATTTTCCTTTGCGAATTTTTTAAGCTCTTTGTCAAATTTTCTTATGTTTTTATCGTTAAGGTATGGCCCTTGTTTTGAGGCGATAATAGGAGTAGTTGATTCAAGACAAATTCTGATTTTGGGAGATTTCTTTTTGATTTTGTCCGTTAAATCCTTAACGTAAGTGATAAGAGTTTTACTGTCGGCTCTTGCCACATCATTCATACCTAAAAGAATATACACTCGCTCTGCGCCAATATCGGCAACGCTGTCCTCTATAGGCTGTTGCTTTCCTTTATATACAGGCAGTCTGCAATTACTGTCACCAACAGGGTTTTCCTTTGCGTTAATATATCCCAAACTGCCGTTACACAGCACAAATGCGTCGCCTAAAGGCTTGTTGCCCTGGCCGTTCTGCTTTTCAAGATAATAGGAAAGTCCCAATGTAATGCTGTCGCCTACAATAACTGTTTTATCAAAAAAACTCGGCTCTACAGGGTCTTTAACCTTTGCAGGTTTTTGTGGCTTTGGCTTTTCTGTCGGAGAAGTTTCGGCAGTAGATTCCGTTGTATTTTGTATAGAATTGCAGTTTACACAAATAAGGTTGTTTACGCAGTTTACCATTGAAAACAAAGCAGCAACAATCAAAGCAATTATAACAAGTACAACAGCAGTTCTGAAAAGCAGTCTTTTTCTTTTTGCTTTCCTGCGTTTTTGCTTGTTTTTATATATCTCGTAAGCGTTTCTGTTATCGTAATTATCCAAGTTAGTTCATCCCCTCAACTAAAGGATAAAATAAATGTCAGAATATGTCAACAAAAATCTACAAAAATTAATAGTTTTGCAGGAAATTATGTATTACGGAGATTGATATTTCACTTGCTTTTTTGCAGAATGTTGAAAAATCCTCCCCCTCGTTGTTTTCCAAATCGTCGGAGATAACTCTGAATACACAGAAAGGCACGTTATTTCTAAAGCAAACGTGGCCTACAGCACCGCCCTCCATTTCACAGGCTAATGCGTCAAAGGTGCTGTTTATTTTTTTACGTTGAGAAACTTCGGAAATAAAAATATCTCCGGATGCAATTCTGCCTTTGAAAACATTTTTGCCACAGGCTTTTTCAAGTTTATCCACAATGTCCTTGTCACAGGGGAAGTATGTTCTGCCACCGTCATTAAAGGTAATTTCACCCATTGGGTCACCTAAGGCTGTGGCGTTCATATCGTGCTGTAAAACTTCCGTTCCGATTACTGTATCGTAAATCTTTACATCCTTGGAAAGCGCACCGGCAACACCGCTGTTTATAATAGCCTTTGGGCTGTATCTGTCAATCATAATCTGACTGCACATAGCGGCGTTTACCTTTCCTACGCCACATTCCACAGCCACGACCTCTGTATTTCCGATATTTCCTGTTGTGAATACCATATTTGCATAGTTTTCGTCTTTGCTGTTTTCCATAAGATTTTTAAGACCCTGAACCTCAACAGCCATAGCGCAAATAATACCTATCATACTAAACTCTCCTTACTCAAAATTTCCTGTTTCATACATTATAATAGAAAGGGCGGCTAAAGGGGCGGTTTCCGCACGTAAAATTCTTTTGCCAAGTGTAGCGGCACTTCCGCCGTTATTTGTAATCAACTCTACTTCACCCTTTTCAAATCCCCCTTCACTTCCTATAAATATACCGATAGTTTTTTCTTTTCCGTTAATAAGGGATTTAACACTTTCGCCACCGCATTCGTAAAATATAATATTGCGGTCATTTGCTTTTGCAAGTTCACAGGCTTGTTTAAAAGTGACGGTGTTTTCAACTGTAGGGATAATTCCCCGTCTTGATTGTTGAGCCGCCTCTTTAGCAATTTTCTGCCAACGGATTTGCTTTTTGGACAGAGATTTACTGTCAGGACGTGAAATGCATCTTGCGGAAATTACAGGCACGATTTTGCTTACCCCAAGTTCCACAGCCTTTTGGATAATCAATTCCATTTTATCGCCTTTCGGTAGCGCCTGATACAATGTAACTTCAACGTCAGCCTCATTTTCACAGGGTTTGCTTTCCCTTATATTAACAACCACCTGATTTTGAGAAGTGCTTTCAATAACACAGTTGTGCTGAATAAGTTTGGGAGTAACAAGGGTGATTTCCTCACCTTTTTTCATACGCAGACTTTTTGAGATATGCTCTGCGTCTTTGCCCTCGATTATGTAACTGTTGCTGTTTATCTCCGTATCTGAAAAAAACCAAGCCATATTTATTCCGCCTTTGATTATTTTGAGTATAGTTTACCAAAAATACCAACGGATTGCAATATAGGTAATGTTTTGATAAAATATCCTTGAGGTGTTTATAATGAAAACAATAACAGCCAAAGAATTTTTACACACATTAAATGAAAAGGGAATAGACCCAAAATACCTGAGCCAAATGGTAGTTGACAGGTTGATTGAAAAAGGCGAAAAAATTGCAACGGCGGAAAGTTGCACAGGAGGTTCAATAAGTAAAAGAATCACAGATGTAAGCGGTGCAAGTGCCGTATTCGACTGCGGAGTGTGTTCCTACGGAAATAATATAAAAAATAAAGTGCTGGGAGTAAAGAAGGAAACTCTTGAAACCGTTGGAGCGGTATCTCCCCAAACCGCTATGGAAATGGCTTTGGGAGTTAGAAATTTGGCGGATTCCCACTACGGAATAGCAACAACAGGAATTGCAGGGCCTACAGGGGGTACCAAAGAAAAGCCTGTAGGACTTGTATATATTGGTATAAGTTCACAAAAAAATACCTACGCAATCAAGGCTTTGCTTGGTGAACAAGGTTATAATCGTGAAAATATACGAAAAATTGCAACAGATTTGGCTTTATTTTCCGTTTATAGTGAAATAGGCGAATAATGTAAAAAAAGTTGTTGCCAAGTCAGAATTATTATGATAGAATTAAAGGGCATAGTGGACAAGAGTACATTGTTCACAAAAGTTAAATAAAAATTAAATATTTTTTTAAGAACGGAGTTGAAATTATGGCAAGAGTAGCCGGTGTTTTAATGCCTATTACCTCACTTCCTACACCTTACGGAATCGGTACAATAGGTAAAGAAGCACGTGAATTTGCTGACTTTTTGGCAAGTGCCGGACAGAGAATATGGCAGATTCTTCCTGTAGGCCCTACAAGTTACGGCGATTCACCTTATCAGTCATTCTCAACATATGCGGGAAACCCTTATATGATTGACCTTGACACACTTGTTGAAGAGGAACTTCTCGACAAGGAACAACTGGACCTTATTGATTGGGGCGATAACCCAAGAGAGGTTGACTACGAAAAAATCTACAACAACAGATTTGTAGTACTCAGAAAAGCATATGAGGTTTATATCCGCGATTATGAACTGGATGTTTTCGAGGAATTTAAGGAAGAAAACGCTTATTGGTTAGACGACTATGCTTTGTATATGGCTGTTAAGAAAAGTTTTGATATGAATGCATGGACAGAGTGGCCGGACGAGGATATTAAAATGCGTAAGCCTGCCGCTATTAAGAAATATACCAAAAAGTATGCAGATGATATTGACTTCTGGAAATGGGTACAGTTCAAATTCTATGAGCAGTGGTACGATTTCCGCGCATATGTAAACGATTTAGGTATTCAGATTTTAGGCGATATGCCTATTTATGTTGCTATGGACAGCGCCGACACTTGGGCTAATCCTGAGGTGTTCTGGCTTGACGAGAAAAACGCACCTGTCTGCGTTGCAGGATGTCCTCCTGACTACTTCTCCGCTACAGGTCAACTTTGGGGCAACCCTCTCTACGATTGGGATTACCTTAAAAAGACAAACTACCAATGGTGGTTTAACAGAGTAGAGGCTGCTTCTAACCTTTTTGATATTACAAGAATTGACCACTTCAGAGCTTTCGACAGTTATTATGCTATTCCTTATCCTGCCGAAAATGCAATCAACGGCAGTTGGATGGAAGGCCCGGGTATGGACTTCTTCAATAAAATGAAAGAGGCTGTGGGAGATATTCCTATTGTTGCCGAGGATTTAGGCACATTAACTCCCGGAGTTATTCAACTTTTAAAGGACAGCGGTTATCCCGGAATGAAAGTTCTTGAGTTCGCTTTTGACAGCGAGGAAGAAAACGATTACCTTCCCCATAAATACACAGAAAACTGTGTTGTTTATACAGGTACTCACGATAACGATACCCTTATGGGCTGGGTTGCAGAGGCAAAGCCTGAGGATATCGAGTACGCAAAGGAATATTGCGGAATTAAAGATGGGGAAGAATTTAATTGGGGCTTAATACGCACAGCCTACGCGAGTAAAGCTGATTATGCGGTAATTCAAATGCAAGATATTCTCGGTCTTGGCACAGAGGCAAGAATGAACGTTCCGTCAACTTTAGGCGGTAACTGGGTTTGGAGAATTGACCCTGACGCCATCACAGAGGAACTTGCACAAAAATTATTATGGATGTCTGATACTTACGGACGACTGGAGGATTAATTTATGGGCAATTTAATGGAAGAACTAAAACTAACGGCGCAGTCTTTGTACTGTGAAAAGGTTGAAAACCTAACACCTGCTCAGTTGCATATGGCACTTGGCAAAGTTGTACAGGCAGAGATTGCAGATAACTGGGCAAAGAGCAAGAAAAAACACGCTTCTGACAGACGTGCTTACTACTTCTCTGCAGAGTTTTTGATGGGACGTATGATGTATAACAACCTTTATTGCTTGGGTATTCTTGACGAGGTTAAGGCTATGCTTAAGAAAAAGGGCATTGACATTAACGTGTTTGAAGAAATCGACGACGCTGCTTTAGGTAATGGTGGTCTTGGCAGACTTGCTGCTTGTTATCTTGACTCTGCGGCTACACAGGAAGTACCTCTTGACGGTTATGGAATCCGCTATAAATACGGTCTTTTCAAACAGTTAATCAAAGACGGTTATCAGGTTGAAATCGCTGACGATTGGCAGAAATTTGAAGACCCATGGTGCATCCGCCGTGAGGAACAGGCTGTTACAGTAGAATTTAAGGGTCAGACAGTTAAGGCTGTTCCTTATGATATGGCTGTTATCGGCTACGGCACAAAGAACATCAACACTTTAAGACTATGGCAGGCAGAGGCTGTTTCAGACTTTGACTTCAGCCAGTTCAATAACTGCAACTATGACGCAGCAGTAAAAGAGAAAAATGACGCAGAGAACATTTCAAAGGTTCTTTATCCAAACGATAACTCTTATGAGGGTAAAGTTTTAAGACTAAAACAGCAGTACTTCTTCTGCTCTGCTTCTCTACAGGATATTATGAGAAACTACAAGGCTGAGTACGGCACAGATTTCAGCCACTTTGCTGAAAAATACGCTTTCCAGCTTAACGATACTCACCCTGTTTCCTGTATTCCTGAGTTAGTAAGACTTCTTATGATTGAGGGTCTGAACTTTGACGACGCATTTGAAATTGCTCGTAAGACCTGCGCATACACTAACCACACTGTTCTTTCAGAGGCTCTTGAGAAATGGCATGCTGATTTAATGATGGACGTTATTCCTGAAATTTATCACATTATCTGCCTAATCGCTAACAAACTTCAGGAAGAACTCACCGCAAAGGGCGTTAGTGAGGAAATGAAGGCTAATATGAGAATTGTTGACAACAACACTGTTCATATGGCAAGACTTGCAACATACGTTTCAACATATGTAAACGGCGTTGCACAGATTCATACAGAAATTCTTAAGGACGACGTTCTTAACGATTGGTATAAAGTATATCCTGAAAGATTCCAGAACAAGACAAACGGTATTACACAGCGTAGATGGCTCGGTCTTTGCAACCCTGAACTTTCCGAGTTTATCTCTGCTCGTTGCGGTGGCGACGGTTGGCTGAAAGATTTAAGCAAACTCAGCAAACTCAACAAGTGTATGGATGACGATACTGTTAAGGAATTTAACAAGATTAAGGCTAAAAAGAAGAAACAACTTGCTGATTACATCAAAAAGATGGACGACGTAGAAGTTGACCCTAAGATGATTTTTGATGTTCAGGTTAAAAGACTTCACGAGTACAAAAGACAACTTATAAACGCTTTCTCAATTATGATGATTTATCAGAAGTTAAAGAGAGGCGAACTTCCAAACTGGAATCCAACCTGCTTTATCTTCGGTGCAAAGGCTGCTCCGGGCTATGCAAGAGCAAAGGCTATCATCAAGTATATCAACGAGATTGCTAAACTTGTAAACAACGACCCTGATACAAAGGATAAACTACAGGTTGTATATGTTTCCAACTACAACGTAAGTTATGCTGAAAAGATTGTTGTTGCTGCTGATATTTCAGAGCAGACTTCTCTTGCAGGTACAGAGGCTTCCGGTACAGGTAATATGAAGTTTATGGTAAACGGCGCAGTTACACTTGGTACTTGGGACGGTGCTAATATTGAGATTGCCGAGCAGGCAGGTGTAGAGAACGAGTACATCTTCGGCGCAAGAGTTGAAGACGTTGAGGCTATCAAGGATACTTACAACCCACGCGCTATCTACAATGCTAACCCTGAAATCAAGGCTGTTGTTGATACACTTATCGATGGTACAGTAAGCGATGGTAACGCACAGGGCGAGGGCAGTTTTGCAGAACTTCATAAAGCATTACTTGACGGTGCTTCCTGGCACAAGGCTGACCACTACTATGTAATCTATGACCTACTTTCATATGTAGATACAAAGATTAAGGCTAACGCTGACTATTCCGACAGAGTAGAGTTCGGCCGAAAGTGCCTAATGAACGTTGCAAATGCAGGTAAGTTCAGTTCAGACAGAGCGATTGTTGAGTATGCAAAAGACCTATGGCACGTAAACTACCGCGGTAAAAAATAATAATAACTGATTTTAAATGCCCTTGAGAGTTTCTCAAGGGCATTTTTACGCGCTCTTTGTCATCAGTTGGAGTAATCCCTTTACACAAAAGCGGCAACTTTCTCTCGGTCGGGAATAGAAGTTTAATGTTATATGAATTTATCTACAGGGTTCACAATTTTCCATTTTCCATTTTCAATTTTCAATTTGTAAAGTTGTGTATGGCAAAATTTTGCTATACCATATATTGTGTGTTTGCTTGTGAATTTTCTGTAAAAAATCAGCAATTTTTGGCTTAAAATCAAGAGTTTTTTCGATTTTGCCCGGGGTTTTTCCAGTGTAATATTTAATTTTATTTGTAACTTTTTCAAAGAATTTTTAAAGAAAAAATCTTCAAAAAAGACAAAAATCGACAATTATTTCAGCGGTTAAGACCGGAAGTATCCTCACAAAAATATACATCAAAATGACGATTAACCTCTGTTAAATCTGTGCATTTTGTATATACAATTCCGTAAATTTGCTTAAAAACCTGCTTTTCTCCTAAATTTCAAAGGCGGTTTAGTGTGCTAAAATATAGGTTTGCAGTAATAAAACTTGACAAAAAAGCATAGAGATATTACAGATATGTAACAATCGTTACAAAGGCGTAATAGCCAATTTCTTGCAAATTGCCTATATAAATGCAAGTTATAATTCTATAACAGAATTAAAATTTTAATGAATTTTAAAAATCAGGGATTTTATTGTGCATAATATACAAAAACTACACCTATTTTTATTTGACATTACAGTTTTATGAGCCTATAATTCTGTCGTAGCAATTTGAACTTGCAAAAATCCTGCAAGGCTGCTGCAAAATCTAATTGAATACTAAGGAGAAAATTTATGGCGATCACAGAAAAACAGCGTTCTGCCTTTAAAGTACTTGCTTTTGTACTTGCAATCGCAATGGTTTGGGTATCTGTTTTTTCCGTATCTGCACAGACAATTTCTGACGAAAATTCAAACAATACGGAAACAGAAGTTAGTGACGTTAACGATGAGTTAATTCTCCCTAACGGAGACACAATCGCAAGTAATGACCAATTAGGATTTGATATCATTGAAGGCGTTACTGTAAAAATCAAAGTAGGAACAAAGAAATATACTGATTATGATGTTCCACAGGGTACAGTTGCAAAGGCACTTGACCACGCAAACATTACTCTCGGCAGACACGATACAGTTGACCAGAAGTTAAAGGCTAAAGTTAAGGACAACAGCAAGATTAAGGTTAACCGTGTAAAGTATGTTTCAAAGACAAAGACAAAGAAAGTAAACTACAAAACTCTTAATAAGCCAACTAACCTTCTTAAGGTTGGACAGTCCAAAATTAAGCAAAAAGGTAAGAACGGCTCCAAGAAAGTAACCTATACTTCAAAGGTTGTAAACGGCAAGATTCAGAGAACTATCGTTTCCAATACAAAGGTTACAAAGAAAGCCAAGAACAAGGTTGTTTTAGTAGGTACAAAGAGAAATAATTACGCTATGTACGCACAGAACAATACTTCCTTTGCTACAAAGTCATCAGGCGGTATCGGTACAATCATCGACCATAACGGCAAAAAGATTGCATACAAAAAACTTGTATCCGGTTCGGGTACAGCATATTACGCTCCTGCCGGCGCACATACTTCTGTAGGCGATACAGTACACGTTGGCGGTGTTGCGGTAAATCCTAACATTATCCCATACGGCTCAAAACTCTATATCGAATCTCCTGACGGAAGTTTCGTGTATGGTTATGCTGTGGCTAATGACACAGGCGGATTTGCAATAAGCGGTTCTGCTGTAGTAGATTTGTTCTACCCAACATACAACCAGTGTGTTCAGTTCGGCAGACGTACAGTAAATATTTACGTACTTGCATAAGTAATATATACTAAAAAGGCAGTTTTTATCACTGCCTTTTCTTTTTAGGTTGATTTTCCGTAAAAAGTGTTATATAATACTGAATGTATTTATTTGAATATCAAGGAGTTACACTATGAAAAAAATATTTGCTCTTATTTTAGCAAGTCTGATGTTAATCTCTGTAATGTCAGGTTGCGGTACTACTGTTCCAAATGCAACTGAAAGCACTTCTTCAACAGAGGAAACTAAACAAGCAGAAGAAACTACCTACGAGGACAACCTTAAAGGCCTTGCAGAATATATGAAAGACCAAGGATATATTGATAATACAGACAACGCTTATAAAATGCAGGTTCAGTTAATTGGAGCAGAGGAAGGCTACCGTTATCTAAAGGGTGCTGTTCAAATGGAATTGTATAAGTACAATCCGGATAAGTTGAACAAGACCGCTAAAGATGTTATGGAACAGATTGAAAAGAACGGCGAGTTTGAACTTTACGGTAAAAAGATTAAGGGCTATCTTTCCGATAACGGCAAGTATATGATGGTTTATACTGATTCCGCTATTGTTGAGGGTGATACAACAAGTGACGCCTATAAAACAATGGAAAAAGCGGTAAAGGACTTAAATAAGTTTGTTAAGAAGTATTCCGTTGCTTTGCTTGATGACGAAGATACCGAAAAAACAAAGGACAGAAAAACTAAAAAATCTAAATAACCGATAACCCAAAAAATTACCCCAAGTGACATTCAGCCACTTGGGGTCTTAATTTTACAGTTATGCAGTTATTTAATTCAGTTTGTTACCGCACTTGTTACAGAATAAATCATCTGTGCTAACCTTGTTACCGCATTGAGTACAGAATTTGTTTGTGTTTTCCTGTATGGGCTGTGCATATGGATTGCCGTCATTCTGTGAAGTGACCCCTTGAATATTTCCAAAAGGCATCGCCTCATCAAAATTTTCCTTTGTTTCAGGAACGTAAACAGGCTCAGTATTGAATTTTACAGAAACGCTTTTAATATAGTTTGCATATTTTATGGCAACTATTCCCATAATAATGTTAGTTGCGACACCTATTAATACAATAAGGGAAGCAATTCCTGCATATAGCGGTGTTAAAACGATAAACATCGAGATAACGGGAAATAAGGAGAACGCTCCGGAAAGGATACAGAATATTCCGTAACCCATAGCGCCATTCTTATAAAGGTGAATACCACTCATACTTTTATCAATGGATTTTGCAAATCTGTACTTCATAGAAGAAAACAGTATGCCAAAAACACTTATAATAACAAGAATAACTAAAAGCGGAATAGCAACAATCAGCAATATTTCTAAACTTGCTGACGAGATTGCGCCGGATTCCGAACCGAAAAGGGATGCAATCATTCCCGATTCGCCGTTGGTAATTACGTCAACTGCTAATATTAACAAAAACAGAAAAGATAAAACAATACAGATACCAAGGATAATGCAAACGAGAATTAACTCAACAAGAGAAACTATCTTAAAAAACTTTGCAGGTACATTTAAACTTCTTCTCTGACTTCTGCTAAAAAAGTAGAAGAAAAAGAAAGAAATAGTAATCAGTATTGCAGTTGCAGGCAGAGCGATGCCGACTGACGAATCTTCAGTTACCGAACTGTAGCCGGAAGGCATTTGGCTGAATAGTTGCTCATTGAACATTCTTGACGGCACTAAAATCAAACCGGAAAACATTGAGCATAGGTTTGAAACAGTCATCATTATTGCCAAAACCAAAACAATGGGTCTTTTGAAAAAACCTTTGATAATATCAACGTTGTGTTGATATGGATTTCTAATATTATTGTCCATAATAAACCTCCTTAATTCAATACAAATATTTTACATTATATAAAATCAAAGTTCAATATTTTTCGAAAAATATTGTTGTAATATTTGTAATATTGTAAACCTATGAGTGTTTATGACGCAATTTGCAGAAAGTTGTAAAAAAATTAAAATTTTTTCAAAAAAGGTATTGACAAAAGGGGAGGAATGTAATATAATCTTGAATGTTCGCTGCGGAAAACAAAGCGAACGAAGGACCTTGAAAATTAAACAACGAAAGTAAAGAAACCCGTAATGAACTTTGAGTGTAACTCGAAGAATTACAAGTGAACCAAACACTG
>JAQXSC010000055.1 GCA_029218825.1 Oscillospiraceae bacterium
AGGTCGCCCTCTTTTGTCATACCATTAGCACCGCTTTTTGCCCAGTTTACGCCGAATAAGCTTTCGTCACCTACTACATAGTAGTCAAAATCTCCCATTGGAACAGTTGTAGGCTCAGGAGTTTCTGTAGTTGGCTGTGTCGGTTCGGAAGACGGAGTTGTTGGCTGTGTTGGCTGAGTTGGCTGTGTAGTATGATCAGTTGGTTTCGTCTCCGGTGCATCGGTAGTAGGCTCAGTTACAACAGGCTGTGAAGGCTGAGTTGTAGGTTGTGTAGGCTGTGTAGTAGTTGTTGTAGGCTCAGGCTTTTCAGTAGTTGGCTGTGTGCCTGCTGTTGTCGGCTGAGTTGTTGGCTGAGTTGGGGGCGTAGTAGGTTTAGTAGTTGCAGTAGTTGGCTGTGTTGTTGGTTTTGTTGTTGGCTGTGACGGATTTACAGAACCGCTTTTGCCAATTCTTGCAAGAGGAACTGTTATATTATCCTCATCCTCTTTTTCATTTGAGTTGTTTTCCTGACCGGAATACGGCTTGTCAGCATTGTCGCTCATTGACAGATCATATGGAAGGCTGTCCATACCTGATGTACCGAATGTTGAAATCTTCATAATGCCGATACCGTTAGTTTCAATATCAGAAGCAGTAAGATCAAGTTTTGCAAGAGGAATTGACATTTCGTAGAACATATCAAGTTTTGCATTGTGTCCTATCTCGTAGAAATCTACCCAATCTGACGAATCTTCAAGAATATCTCCCGGTTTACGGTCGTGGTATTTACCGTATCCACCGTTGATACCGATAAGTTTGCCGGACAGAGTTTTACCGTTGCCCCATTTCATATTAATGCCTGTATCTGCTCTTGCGTATTTTTCAACACCTATCTTGCCGTTTTCGTCAGCAGGATAAATGAAAGGTCCGTTTGAGAAATTTGTTGAGCAGGTAATTACAGTATCAATATTTGTGGTATAAGTAATTCCGCTGTCCCATAATGTACCGCCACTTGCGGTTGTACCGTCTGAAACATTGCCCACTCCTGTGTTAATTGCAAAAAAGATAGGCATATTATTAATCCAGTGGTTGCCCTGACTAATTGGGAAATCATCGTTAGGTGCTACAATATCCTGAACATTTGCCATTTCCCACATAAGATAGAGATTATCATTATCCCATGCAGCATAGAGTGCGTAGTCATCCATAGCAATCTCGTACATAGAATTGTCACGATATACACGCGGGTCATCGTTTGCAGTACCCTGTGCAATAAGCATTGACTGATCCCAATCTGACTTGTCGCCGTCAACAGAGATAGTTTTTCTAACGCCTACGCCACCATTAGGGTTAGTGCTGTATTTTCCGCCTACAGCAGGAGAAGTAGAGCCGTCCCCTGTGGTGCTGTTAGGGTCTTTCTTTGTGTATGTAAATGTCTGGGAAACTGTACCATTGGCATTTGAAGCAGTTACTAAAAGAGTAGTAGTACCGCCAATAGGAGTATTTGCGCCTACTGTTGCTGTTGCTGAATCCTTAAATGATACCGCTGTTCCACCGTCAACGCTGTAAGAAGCGGTATCTGCATAATTAACAGTAATGGTTACGTCCATTGTGTCTGTTTTAAATGATGCTCCGTCTTTCTTTGATGCGCTGATAGCAGGCTCTGCACTTGAGGGGTCATATACAGACCATTTTCCTGTGCTGTTATCATAAATGTGGTTTGGACCCGGATAATCTAAATCTCCTGTTTTTCCTCTGCCGTTAAAGATAACCATATTGAAACTGTCATTAGGAACTGTATAAGAATAAATACCGTCACCTAAACTTGTCATTGCCTCTCCCGGCCATGCGCTGTTGTTGGTTTGGGTATCTTTAATCCACATATAGCAGTTAATGGTACTCCAATTTGCTGTGTTTTTAAGGTAAACTACATTAGCAGCCGCATTTGTTGACACCATACCTACTACAAGGCAAGATGACAGGATAAGTACTGCTAATAATAAACTTACCGCTTTCTTTGAAATCTTCATTTCAAAAACTCCTTTCGGCTAAAAATAATGTGTAAAATATCACGTTTTAATTTTAAATTTTAAAAGTGCTTTTGTCAACGAAAAAGCACTATATATGCAAACTTCGTCATTATGCATATATAGTGCTTAATTTATTTGTTCAATATTACCTTTAGACTATTCCTGTTTCGGAAGTTTTGGTATTCCGAACAACTTTCTCAAGAAAAATGATATGAACTTTGGATTTTCGATAAGTACAACTTTCATAGTTACCTCCTACAGATACACAATGCTACTATCAGTATGGTGATTGACGCTATTACAAGTACCCATTGGCAAGGCAGTATCGTTGCCACAATCAAGCCTATGCCAAAAGCAAGGGCTGTGTGGATATTTCTTCCATAGCATTTCATTTAATCACCCTCTAACATAATATACACTTTGCGTAATTAGGTTACAGTCAGGTAATAAAGAATTTCTGTTTTGGGTAAAATATACTGTAAGCAGGTGATTTTATGGATATATTTTCAATTTTAGGTATGGTCGGCGGTCTGGCTTTCTTTCTTTTCGGTATGCACACTATGGGGCAAGGCTTGGAAAAACTATCCGGCGGAAGAATGGAAAAGATACTTGAAAAACTCACAGACAACACCTTTAAGGGGCTTTTGCTGGGAGCATTGGTAACGGCGGTGATTCAAAGTTCCTCGGCTACTACGGTTATGGTTGTGGGATTTGTAAACTCCGGAATTATGAAACTTTCACAGGCTGTGGGAGTAATAATGGGTGCAAATATGGGTACTACCGTTACTTCCTGGATATTGAGTTTAACAGGTATAGAGGGCGACAGCGTATATATTAAGTTATTGAAACCTACGAACTTTGCCCCTGTTTTTGCTATTGTGGGAGTTGTACTTATTGTATTTTTAAAGGATAGCAAAAAGAATACATTGGGGTCTATTCTAATCGGTTTTGCAATACTTATGGTTGGTATGGATACTATGAGCAAGGCTGTTGAGCCTTTGGCTGACGTACCTGATTTTACAAATATTTTGACAATGTTCAGTAACCCTTTGCTTGGGATTTTAGCCGGTGCTGTGCTTACGGCTATTGTGCAAAGTTCCTCTGCATCTGTGGGAATTTTACAGGCGTTGACCGTTACAGGGGGAATCACCTATAATATTGCAATTCCAATCGTTATGGGGCAAAATATCGGCACTTGCGTAACTGCGCTGATTTCAACTGTGGGTGCTAATAAAAATGCCAAAAGGGCAGGATTTATTCACCTGTATTTTAACATTATCGGCACAACGGTAATTTATCTTATTTATTGGATAATAAATTCATTATTCAATATTGAAATGTTCTCAAATGCAGTAAATTCCGGAAATATTGCAGTTATACACACTGTTTTCAACATTCTCTCTACCATGCTTTTACTGCCCTTTGCAAGACAACTTGAAAGGTTGGCTGTAATTACTGTCAGGGATAAAAGCAAAGATACAAAGTTGCCTATTATTGACAGCAGATTGCTTGAAACACCCTCGGTTGCAGTGGCTCAATGTCTGAATGTTACTGTGGATATGGCGCATATTGTTAAGGACTCGTTTAAAAAAGCATTATCCTTGATTCACAACTACAATGAAAAGGTTGCAGAGGAAGTTATCCGGTTAGAAAACTTAAGCGACAGGTATGAGGATATATTGGGAACGTATCTTGTTAAATTGTCCGGTAAAAATCTTAACGGAAAGGACAGCAGAATTGTATCGAAAATGATGCTGTCTATCGGTGATTTGGAAAGAATTGCAGACCACAGCGCAAATATTGTATATTCTATAAGGTCAATGAATGAAAAGAAACTGAGTTTTTCAAAGGGAGCATTAGAGGAATTTGAAATAATAAAAAAGGCTCTTGAGGAAATTCTTGATATTTCCGTAAAAGCCTTTGAAAGTAATGATATTAAGTTGGCAAATAAGGTTGAGCCACTTGAACAGGTTATCGGTAAAATCCAAAATGAAATCAAAAACAACCACATTAACAGACTGAAAAAGGGCAACACAACTGTGGAAAGAGGTTTAATTCACTCGGATTTGCTTACGAGTTTTAAGAGGGTTGCCGACCATTGCTCAAATATTGCTGTGTGCATTATTCAGATTAACAGAAAATCCTTTGAGGTACACGAGTATCTTAAGGAAATACGTGCTAATGATGAAATGTATAAAGATGATTACAGAAATTTCAGAGAAAAATACAGGTTGCAGATATAAAGGGCATACGTGATGCCCTTTATATCTGCGGTATTGTAATTACAGTCGGTGAGCCTAAAACTTTAATGTTCAGGGAGGAAATGTATGGGGCTACGGAATAACTGATATCGGAATATTTAATATATTTTCCAAAATCCGTATCCTCAAAAGAATTAATTTCTCCCTGACCGATACTGTCGGTATCGTTGCCGAATATTGTGCGGTTGATTCTGTAGTTATTAATATCATCAACATTTTTCCAATCAAGGGTAATCATATCGTTATCTTTAGTCAGATTAACGCTTGTCATTGACATATCTTTCAGCAAATATGTGTATTTCATACCCTTTTCACCTTTTATTCCGGTTACCGCATATTGACCGTCAGAACGGATATTTCCAAAAATTTCTGCGGACAGGTTTGCATTTAAAATGGAAATGGGAGTTACGTCAGCAGGACAGGACAGGGTATTGTTCATTATTGACGCACTCTTTTCCTCTAATGGAAATTGGTCGTTTATATCGTTTACGAAAATGGGCGCAAAGATTGAATTAATGCTATTGGAAGTTATGTTATAGTTTGTAGAGCCATAACATTCATAAATTCCGTACTGACTGCAATTTGATATATTATTTTTATTAATATCTGTGTTTACTGTGCCTCTGATTTTTACACCGTATTTTGAAATATCAACTGTATTATCGGTTATTTTAGTATCGCAACTATCGTTTATACTGATACCGCCGTATGCAAGATTACTTATAGTATTGCCTGTAATTTGTGTGTTAGTTGAAGGATAATCGGTTTCAACAGAGCCTACATACACTCCTGTTGCGTAATCTTTATTGCTGTTTTTTATATTGTTTTCCGCTACATTTGTGTTGATACTTCCCTTTACAACAATTCCGTAAGGAGTATTTACCGTGGAGTTACTTAAATCAATCTCGTTGTATTTTATGTTACAGTTACCGCCATAGTATAGAGTAATGCCGTAAGTCAGGTTACCTGAAATAATATTAGGCTTTTTGGTGTTATTTTTGTTAAAGCCTATGTTTATATTATATATTGAATATTTACCTGCTTTCATTTTAGAATAACTGTCATACTGTTTAAATACAGCACCGGAGCATCTTATTCCAAATGGAACTGTGCAGGTATTATCCTTTGTTCTCACTTGGATATTATTTCCATATACATAGTTAGAATAGGTCTTTGTTACATAATCGGAACTTCTGTAACTTAGGTTGTTGAAATTCCTTAAATTCACCATTTCACCTGAAATCATTGAACGGATATCAATACCTGAACCTACATCTTTGAAAGTATTATTATATATTTTTGAATTAGTCCAATATACTGCGTAAACGCTGAATCCGGCTATATTATCAAAGGTATTGTTATGGACGGAAATATTATCGTAGGTATTGCCGATTACTGCGTGGTGACTGCCTACTCCTCGAAATTTATTTACAAACTTATTGTTTTTAATTGTTATGTTCTTTGAGGGAGTGTAATCATATGAGGGAAAATACGGAAATGCTCCTGAAATAGCGGAGTCAATCTGCACAGCCTCCTTGCCACCCTCGGTATAAAGTTTGTTTACATCTCGGTCATTTTTAAATATACAATTGGTTATTACTGCGTTATCTACCGCACCTAACTCAATATCGTGGCAGTTGTAGTTGTTAATGAAAACACAGTCTTTTACCTTAATATTACGACAATGACCGAATCTGAAAGTGGAGTGAGTTACTCTTGGATTTGTACTGTTTGCGTTGCTGTAGGCAACGTTCATATCCCATACTCCCCCTACTACCGTAATATTTTCCGAACCGCTGTAGCCCTTTGCAGATGATGCGGAATTATTATAGCCGTTTTTTAGAAAGTTTAGAGGGTATCTAAAAGTTGAGCCTGTTGCGTTCAAGGTAGTGTTACTGTAAATATAAATGCACCTGTCAAGTGCATAGTTGCCTTTAGATATTTTTACATATGCCTTTTGTGATGAAGTTGCTTTTTTCCCTGCTGTAGTCAGGGCGGTGCTTAATGCTCGTGAAAAATTGTTACCGTAGTTTTTTGCACTGAAAGTATGAGAATAAGACCCACACTTTACCTTTACCGAGCCTGTTGTGGCTGAAAAGGTTAGCGCAGAAGTGGGCATTGTTGTAAACATACACAATATAAAAGATACACATAATAGTGAAACGGTAAAACTTTTGACTTTATTCTTCATTACTATTCCTTATTTACTATTCCGTAATTGACATCATAGCGCACATTGTTCCTCGCTGACCCTTTGTTGCTCTGTGTGACCAAAGCAAATCGCTGTTACATTGTGTGCATAAATCGGAGATTGATATATTGCTTTCTTTTACTCCTGATGAAACAAGTATCTGTCTGTTGGTTTCAAGTAAATCAATCATATATTTATTATTCCCTTTCGGAAATATAAATTTGCTGTCATCTAAATTTAGACTATAAAACTGCTCTGCGCAAGTCTTGTCAACTTCATAACAGCACTTTGAAATAGCAGGACCTACAGCACATACCAAATCCGTTGGATTTGTGCCAAAATCCGCTGTCATTTTTTCAATTACCTTTTCCCCTATTTTTCCTACTGTTCCTCTCCAACCTGCGTGTGCAAGTCCGATAGCCTTGTTTTTTGTATCTACAAAAAAGAGAGGTGTGCAATCGGCATAATAAGTAACTAATGTAACATTCGGTCTGTTTGTAATCAATGCGTCAACGCTTAAAATATCCTTTGGTTTTGTAATGCCTATGCCGTACTGCTCCTCTGTAACATTTCTTACAAAGGTATTGTGGTCCTGTGATGAGGCTACCAATGTGTTGTAATCAACGCCTATTGAGTTACTCAGGCGTTTATAGTTTTCCAAAACATCCTCTATATTATCTCCACGATTTAAGGCTAAATTCATTGTGGAAAATATACCTTTACTCACTCCACCAAGACGTGTGGAAAAGCCGTGTTTTATAAAATTTATTTCTTTAAGAGAATTAAATGTTAAAAAGGGAACTTTATCAACATTATTAAGTTCCATTGTTTTGCTGTTAAAATTCATAATATCACCGTTTTTATTTTATACCATTATGTTCTATCTTGCAAGGATAAAAATTCTTTGTTATAATAAATCATTATGAGGTGATTTATATGAAAAAGAAAATGTTTGGCAACGACATTATTCCTGACTGTAATTATTGCAAAAACTTTATAGTTACTCCTGAAGAAAGTTATTGCGAATATTCCAAAACTATAAAAAAAGACAAATGCAGAAAATTTGAATATAATCCCTTACTTAGAGTTCCTCAGACTGCTCCGGCTATGATGACTTTCAGTAAGGAAGATTTTGAAATCTGAGGTACATATGGGAAATTTCTTTTATAATATTATTGAAAAACTGCGAAGAATAATTAATATAGAGGCAATTTTTAAATCTATAGACGATAACTTTATTGCAAATATTATTTTTACAGCAGTTATTATCGGTATTGCGCTGGGGCTTATTCTCGGTTCTAAAAAGATAATCAGTTCAATTATTAGGAAAACAAAAAAATCAACTAACTATAACAAAAAGAAAACCGTGCTTAAAATTTTGGACAATGTGATTAAGGTTGCGGTGCTTATTCTCGCCATTCTTACTGTTTTGCAAATTTGGGGATTTAACGTGACCTCATTTATTGCAGGTCTTGGTATTGCATCTGTTATAGTAGGTCTTGCTTTACAGGATGCTTTTAAGGATATAATTATGGGATTTAACATAATTGTTGACGATTACTACTCTGTAGGAGATATTATTACTGTGGGAGATATTCACGGTACTGTTGAAGCAATCGGACTTAAGGCTACCAAAATAAAGGATTTTGACAACGACAACATACACGTTATCGGAAACAGAAATATTGTTTCTGCTGTTACGGAGTCGGATTTGATTATTTTGGAAGTTCCTATGCCTTATGAAGAACCTGTAGAACACATTGAGAGTATTCTTGCTGATATTATGGCAAAAGCAAAAGAACAGGAAAAGGATTTAAAAGATATTGAATATGTGGGGATAAGTTCCTACGGCGATTCTGCTGTTAATTACAGGCTGAAACTTTGGGCAAAGCCACAGGTTAAGTATCAGGTTAGAAGAAATCTCTACAGAATGATAAAAATCGAAATGGACAAAAACAACATCAGTATTCCTTATATGCAGATTGATATACACAGAAAATAGCAACGTAATATGCATATATGACAAAAAGGGTTGGCAAAATGCCAACCCTTTTCCGTATTACATTAGTAATACTGTGCTACTCGTTTAAGCCTACGTCTTGCGTTTTGAATATGCCGTGTTACAGTTGAGGGGTTTACCTGCAATTCAGAAGCAATACTTTTCATACTTCTGCCGTTATAGTAATACTGGCACACACAATACTTCTGTTTATCCGTAAGTTCACATTCAATAGCCTTGTGCAAGATTTTTTTCATTTTGGAAATATCTCTATCGTTTGTTTCATAACTATCAAAATCAGAATATGTAATCAGGTGCTGATTTTTTTCGGTTATGGAAATCAGTCTATGCCGCATTTATTTTCTCCTTGCTTCTTGACTCCAATTCCTTTGCAATATTAATCAAATCATAATAAATATTGCGGTAGGTTGAAATGGTGGAATTGAGAAATTCAAGGTTTGTATAGTCGGCACTTTTCAACTGTTCCTCGTACTTTTTGATAGTTTCCTTTAGATTTTGAGCATCACGATAATATTCCTGTGACCATGTGAAATAATCCAACTTTTTCATTCCTTTCAATTAGCCAATTGTCTTAAAACTTTGTTTTACGTATTCGTACTTATTTCACAAGTTTATCCGGGGCAAAATAACCTTGCAATATTATTTTAGCAATAATTGGTAATTATTTCAATAGATTTTCGTACATTTGTTCTATTTTTGCAGCAAAGTCCCTTTGTACGGACTTTGCTCTTTGTATAATAATTTTCAAAAATTTTTTAGCTTTCTTTAGCCATCGCTCGTGCGCACAAAGGGCGCAACTGAGCGGGCAATATAAATTATTTTTTGTTTGATAGGATGAATAGATGAATTAACGGTAACATAAAATCATTTTCAAATTACTGACAAATTTGTCAATTATTTAAAGTTTACTATCAAACAAAAAAAGAACGCCCACTCGGCGTTCTTTTTTAACGTATTATTATTCGTCATCATCTAAGATTTCCTTAACCTTTGGTATAACAACACGCTTGTTAAGGGTTACTCCCTCATATTTAAGTCTTGCGGTAATTCTGCCCTTGAATTGCTGACGGCATTTAGGACATCTGAAATCTGCCGTAAAACTTTTGTTTTTTACTTTAAAGTGGGTAATCTGTTCTGCCCTTATACCACATTCCTGACAGTTAAAATAAAATTGAGATTTATCGATAAGGGGGCTGTTTAAGTCTGTCAGTTGTTTATTTTTAAAGGTTATTTTATTGAAAAATTCCTCGTCAACCTTTTCCACAAATTTCTGAAAGGCAGTTTTATCATAAAGCCTTTTGAAACACTCATAACTTAATTCCGCATCGGAATATGCTCGGTGCAAATCCTCCTCGTTGCTGTTTATGTTAAGCATATCGGCACAGGCTTGAAGTCCTAATTGAGTTGAGGGATTATACAAGTCAAGTGCTTTTTCACAGTACAACTGAAGGTCGCAATATTGGGAAATAAACATCAGTTTATCGTTACCTGTATAGTATCTGTAATTTTCTATCAGGGTATGAATATCGGAAGTACCCCAAGTAAGCAAAATACTGTCACCGAGAAAATCTCGGAATTTTCTTTCTACAGAGTAAAAAGTATTGTCGGAATCAAAAAGTTCGTCATTGGTAATATGAGTGAGTTTTGCAATATGACTGCTGATTTTTTTGCCAATTTGCGGTTTTATTAACATAGAAAACGTATCTACTATGTTAAAGTAATCGTCAATTTTTACTGCACCGAATTCTATAATCTCATTGACATAGCGGTGTATCTTTTTGCTGTATGAACCGTTCCACTCTAAATCAAGTATCACATAACTCATATTATTTCTTTCTGAACTGCTGTTTCATACGCAGTTCTTTTGATAAAATCATTTTTCTCATACGGATATTGTTTGGAGTTACCTCTACAAGTTCATCATCTGCAATAAATTCCAAACACTGTTCAAGGGATAATATTGTAGGCGGTGTTAGTTTTAAAGCATCGTCTGAACCTGATGCACGAGTATTTGTAATATGTTTTTTCTTACATACATTTACTACAATATCCTCATTCTTTGGTGATACACCTACTATCATACCCTCATAAACAGGCACACCCGGACCGATAAATAAACGTCCTCTGTCCTGTACCTGGAATAAGCCGTAGGCTACGCTTTCGCCTGTTTCAAAGGCTACAAGTGAGCCTTGGTGACGTGTCTGTATTTCGCCCTTGAACGGTTCATAGGAATCAAAAACGTGATTCATAATGCCGTTACCGTTGGTATCTGTTAAAAATTCAGGACGATAACCCATAAGTCCGCGTGATGGTATTCTGAATTCAATGTGAGTAATTCCGCTTTCACGAGTACCCATATTGATTAATTCTGCCTTACGTGAGCCTAATTTTTCCATTACAGGTCCAACGTAGTTATCAGGTACTTCAATCATTAAATACTCGATAGGCTCACATAGAACACCATCGATTTTCTTTGTAATAACCTGTGGACGTGATACCTGAAATTCATAATTTTCACGTCGCATTGTTTCTATTAGTATAGAAAGGTGAAGTTCGCCTCTGCCTGATACTCTGAAGGTATCTGCCGAGTCGGTTTCCTCAACTCTCAAAGCAACATTTGTTTCAATCTCTTTAAACAGGCGGTCACGTAGATTTCTTGATGTTACATATTTACCATCCTGTCCTGCAAAAGGAGAGTTGTTTACAATGAAGTTCATTGATACAGTAGGCTCGTCTATCTTTACGAATGGTAATGGGTCTATGTTATCCATATCGCATATTGTTTCACCGATGTTAATATCGTTAAGACCGCTTACGCATACAATATCGCCAAAGGTTGCGCAGTCGCTTTCAACACGTTTCAAACCCTCAAATTGATACAGTTTTGAAATTCTCACATTTGTATGAGTTCCGTCGCTGTGGCACAGTACGGCTGCCTGTCCGCTTTTGATTGAGCCGCGCTCTACTCTGCCTACACCGATTCTGCCTACAAATTTATCGTAGTCAATATTTGAAAGCAAAAGTTGAAGTCCGCCCTCTGTATCCCCCTTTGGAGCAGGGATTTCATTAATGATAGCGTCAAATAGAGGAGTCATATCCTCGCCTTTTTCATAAGGGTCTGTTGAAGCATAACCTTCTTTTGCGGATGCATATACAACAGGAAATTCAAGTTGGTCATCATCCGCCCCAAGTTCAATAAACAAGTCAAGGACTTCATCAACTACTTCTTCAGGTCTTGCTCCCGGTCTGTCGATTTTATTTAATACAACAAGTGGCTTTTTGCCAAGTCCCAATGCCTTTTTTAATACAAATCTTGTTTGTGGCATACAGCCTTCAAAGGCGTCAACAAGCAGTACAACACCGTCAACCATCATCAAAATACGCTCAACCTCACCGCCGAAGTCAGCATGTCCCGGTGTATCAACAATATTGATTTTAACATCGTTATACATTACGGAAGTGTTCTTTGACAGAATTGTAATACCGCGTTCACGCTCTAAATCGTTAGAGTCCATTACCCTTTCTGCAACTTCCTCATTATCACGGAAAATACCGCTTTGATGGAGCATTTGGTCAACCAAGGTAGTTTTGCCGTGGTCAACGTGGGCAATAATCGCAATATTTCTCAGGTTTTCTCTTGTACCCATAAAATCATCCCTTTATCAGTCTAATAATTTTGCATACGTTATTTATTATAGCACTTTGATAAATAAAATTCAACTATCATTATTTTGCAAGGTTGTTTTATCACTTTAAATCACTAAAAAAGACTTTACTTTATTGGAAAGTTGTGATAAAATTAACAACGTATAGTTCTATTATGGAGGTAATTTTATGGGATTAACTATTGCACAGAAAATAATTAAGAACCATATCGTTGACGGCGAGATGATTGTCGGCACAGATATAGGTTTAAAAATTGACCAGACTTTAACGCAGGACGCCACAGGTACTATGGCTTATTTGGAATTTGAGGCTATCGGTGTACCCAGGGTTAAAACCGAAAAAAGCGTAGCTTACATCGACCATAACACACTACAGACAGGCTTTGAAAATGCAGACGACCACAGATTTATTCAGTCAGTTTGTAAAAAGCACGGCATCTACTTTTCAAGACCCGG
>JAQXSC010000056.1 GCA_029218825.1 Oscillospiraceae bacterium
AAACCGCAAGGGTAGGGCAAGTGCCGAGAATCAGTACAAGAACAGGGTTTTCCTTAATCAAGCCCTTTAGAAAAATTTGCGCCTTACTCATTACTCAGCCTCCTTTACAATTTCATATGCTTTAAAACCATTTTCAATAGCAGACATATATGCGTTAGATGAAATTGTCGCACCTGTAATAGCCTCAACCTCATTTAATGTGTCAGCGGATTTTCCCTTGTACTGTGACTTGTATGGGTCCTCGGCAGTTTTTGAGCCTAATCCGCTTGTTTCGTTGTGAGATAATGTTGTACAAGCCTCAACAGTATCCTCATTGTTAATACCACAGGCTATTTTCATATCTCCGCCATAGCCCTTTGTAATAATGATAAATACATATCCTGCGCCATTGTCTGCTTTGTGAATTTCAGATACTTCCTCAGGAACATCTGAAAGTTTTTTAACATCAACCGCAGTAAATCCGTCAGCCTCAGGTAAAACCTCAGCCATAGCCTGTTGAGATTTTTCAACTTCTGCCTTTTCGATAATAGGGGAAGTTACCATATTTACATAGGCAAGTAAACCGGTAACTACAAGACAAATTGAGCATAAAACCAATATAGGCTTGATTATATCTTTAAAGGTATTTTTCATTTCTTTTTACCTCCTGTGAGAGGTTTTGAACGTGTAATTTTAGAAATATAAGGAGTAAATATGTTCATCAATAGGATAGAGTAGGAAACGCCCTCAGGCAAAGTACCCCAGAATCTTATGAGTATTGTAATCAGACCGCAGCCAACGCCGAAAATAACCTTACCCCATTTTGTAACAGGAGTAGTAGCGTAATCCGTAGCCATAAAGAATGCACCGATTAATAAACCGCCTGACATAATTTGGTAGATAGGCTGTTTGTCAAGGATAAATGACATTACTAAAACCGTGCCGATAAAAGCCACAGGAGTGTGCCAGGAAATAACGCGTCTTACAAGGAGATATATACCGCCTATCAGTAAAGCAAGTGTACAGGTTTCACCAAGGCATCCTCCTCTGACACCCAAGAACATATCAAGATAAGAGGGGAGAGAAGTCATATCACCGCTTGACATAACCTTTAGGGGAGTAGCAACTGTTTCGGCATCTCCCATAGTCCAATTTGTCATACTTGTTGAGAAAGCAACCAGCATAAATATTCTTGCTGTAATTGCAGGGTTTGCAAAATTCTGACCGATACCGCCGAAAAGTTGTTTTACAACGATAATAGCAAAAAAACTGCCAATTACAGCCTGCCATATAGGAATTGAAACAGGCAGGTTGTATGCAAGTAAAAGACCTGTTACAACAGCGGATAAATCCTTAACAGTATTGTCCTTTTTACATATAAGGTTAAAAATAAATTCCGATAAAACACATACCAACACACAAACGCCGATTACAAGCAACGCTCTTAAACCGAAAATAATCACCGATGCAATTCCGGCAGGAATAAGGGCGATAATAACGTCAAGCATTATTTTTTGTGTAGTGCGTTTAGAGGTAATATGTGGGGAAACGGAAGAAATAAACTTATCCATTATTTATCCTCCTTTGCTTTTTGCTCTCTTAAATATTCGTTTAGTTTTGCTTTTGCAAGTTTATTAGTCTGAACAATAGGTCTGTTAGCAGGACAAACATAGGAGCAACATCCACATTCCATACATAAATCAGCACATAGATTTTGCAGTTCATCAACTAAATTCAACTTATAAGCCTTCGAAATATTGCGAGGGTCAAGTTTCAGCGGACAATGATTTACACATTCACCGCAGTTTATACAGGCTGTAGGCTTTGGAAGTTTAGCGTCTTTTTCATCCATAGCAATAACCGCGTTTGTCATTTTCAGCACAGGTGCGTCTAATGACGGAACAGAAATACCCATCATAGGACCGCCGTAAATTACCTTTTTAGGGTCTTTGCTAAAGCCTGAGCAGTAGTCAAACAAATTCTTAATAGGCGTACCGATTGGAGCAATTACGTTTTTAGGCTCGGCAACAGCAGAACCGTCAACAGTAACGCATTTTTCAACAAGGGGCATACCTGTTTCAATATATTCCGCAATAGCCGCCAAGGTTGTGCAGTTGATTACAATAGCACCAACATCAATAGGCAAACCGCCCTTTGGAATAATCTTGCCGATAGTGTTATACACAAGGACCTTTTCACCGCCCTGCGGATAAATGGCAGGTAAAACCTTAACCTGAACATTATCCCTTGTCTGCGCCATTTCTTTCATTTTGGCAATACAACTCTTTTTGTTGTTTTCAATACCGATAATTACAGTATTTGGCTCTAAATATTTTTGAACAAGGTCAATACCTTTGAATATATAGTCAGCCTTATCAAGCATAGTTCTCGTGTCGGAAGTTATGTACGGCTCACATTCTGCGGAATTAATAATAACCGCTTTAGCCATAGAAATATCTTTTACACCGATTTTTATAAAAGTAGGGAAACCTGCACCACCAAGACCTGTAATACCGCTGTCTTTAATCGCCTTGACAAAACTGTCAAAGTCATTTACTGTCGGCGGTTTTACTGTTTCACAAATTTCCTGAAGTCCGTCTGTTTCAATTTCAACAGCCTGTGTTTTCATACCTCCGTAAACGGTAACGGTACTGATTTTCTTAACTTTTCCCGATACACTTGAATATACAGGGGAACTTACAAATCCGTCAGCCTCACCGATAAGTTCTCCCACAGTAACCCTTTGTCCTACCTTAACAATAGGATTCGCAGGTTTACCTATGTGCATAGACATAGGTATAACAACATATTCCGGAACAGGCAGTTTTTCGGGAACGCTGTGGGAAGTATGTTTTCTGTGTTTAAGTTTTACTCCGCTTAATCTCATTTCTTATCCTCCATAAAACCGTCAAGGGTTAAAATTACCTATATGTTTTTCAAGTCGCACAAAAGTAATCTGTGCGCAAACTCCTGTAAAAGCACCGGCAATTATTCCGGAAACTATTAATACAGGCAAATAGAAAATAATCTGCCAAGATTCCATAATTAATATTGCCGTAAAAATTTGAGCAACATTGTGGACTATGGCACACAACACGCTAAGCGCCCATATTTTGTCCTTTTTAAAGAACCTTTTAAGCAATATCATAAGTAAAAATGACACTATACCGCCAACAAGACTGTAGATAAATGAAACGCCAAGTCCGGCAAAAATACTGCCTAAAACAATCCTTATAAACAGTACAGCAGCGGCACAATATGGGTTAAGTGCGTACAATGCAAAAAGCGTAAATACATTTGCAATTCCAAGTTTGATACCGTAAATGGGAGTAACAGGGGGAATTGCCGACTCTATATAAAAAGTTATAAGGGCAAATGCAGTAAGTATAGCCGTAAAAACCAATCTTTTTGTTTTCATTATTTTGCTCCTGCTACTGCGTCAACGTCGCTTTGGGGATTTTCAAACTGTATAATCACCTTGTGGGGAAGGCAGATAATCGGCGTACCGCTTTCCACTAAATCTCCGTGCTTAACGCATACTTTATCAGGACAGTCGGCGGATTTCATTCGTATATGCCCATTACTTACAAGAATTGTATTTTCGCCCTTTTCACTATTCAGGTGAATTTCTGTTTCCTCTGTAACGGAATTAAGGTCAATAGTTTTAATCAACTTGTTGTCCTGATAAATCCCTACGATGTTAGTGGAAAAATTAAAGTTAGTAATGAAAATCCACGCCCCAAGGCATACTAACAGCACAGCAGAAAAAATTATTATCCACACACGGTTTTTCATTTTGCAATTACCTCAAAACTTTTTTCTGCGGTAAAACTGTTATTCAGGTTATCGGTTATAAATATTTCGTCATTGTCGGTAATGAATACAGCCCCAAAATCCAAACCGCTGCCCTTGAAAAAATCAACAGCCTTTTCAAGTCCCATTACAAACAGAGCGGTAGAAAGTGCGTCTGCAAGGGTATCGTCTTTTGAAACTACAGTAACCGACTTCAATCCGCTGTCAGCAGGATAACCTGATTTTGGGTCAATAATATGATGATATGTTTTGCCTTTTTCCGTAAAATTCCTCTGATATCCTCCGGAAGTAATAACCGCCGTGTCATTAACGGACAGTACGCCTATCTGTTCTGTAGTGTTATCAGGGTCGGCAATCCCCACAGTCCAGTTTGAACCGTCAGGCTTTTTGCCGATTGCCCTCACATTTCCACCAAGGGAAATCAGCCCTGACTGAATATTATTCTTTTCAAAAATCTCCTTAACTTTTCCGGATGCGTAACCCTTTGCAATTCCGCCAAAGTCAACAGAGGCGTTGTTTTCAAGGGTAATCTTGTCTTTGTTAATCTGAATATTGTTACTGCTTACAGATTTTAGAGCATTGTTTATTTCATTTTCGGTGGGAACTTTTTTCTGTAAATATGTGCGAAATCCCCATAATTCGGTAAGTGGGGAAGTGGTAATATCAAAAGCGCCCTTTGTCTGTTCTGAAATTTCTTTAGAGCGTTTTACTAAATTGATGATGTCTTTACTTCCCTTAAGACTTTTATCCCTGTTAAGTATATGAACTTCACTGCTTTTTTTATCTACAGCCAAAAGTCCGTCAAGTTCGATTATCTTATCCTTTGCCTCATTAACAGCATTTTCGCTGTTACTTCCATAGGCTGTGATGCTCATTGGAGTGTCCATACAAAAGAACTCGCTTGAATAGTTAGAGTCCATATTACAGGCAGAAAGGTTAATCATAACAGCAAGAACCGTTAATATACCAAACTTTTGCAATATTTTCAAAGAAATCAACCCTTTAAACAATATTCCACTAATTATAACATATTCTTGCTGATTTACCAATACTATCAAACGAAAAAATTAGCACAAAAATAAGAGCAAGTATCTTTCGGTACTTGCTCAAAATTCACTAAATCATATAAATCTTTTCATTAGGTTTCGGTATCAGTAGTTTCCACAACCTTTTTACTCCAACTTTTCTTATTACAGTGAGGACATTTCAGGTATCTTGTTCTGCCCTTATGCATAGCAAAGAAAACAGCCTTAAATGAAGGCTCGTATTCATAACCGCATTTTCCGCATTTGTAATATCCGGCTTTAGTTTCAATCAGAATACAGAATGTTACACCAATAAGAAATAAGAAAACAGAAATGAGGATAACGGAAACCTTTGCCAATACACCAAAGTCCATATATGCCGTTGCTAATATTGATGCAATCAAGATGATAGTAGAAATAATACCTATTACTACTTCCGCTGTCAGCAACAGCCTGTCGCTTTTTTCCTTTTGCTTTTGTAATTTGATTAGGTTTAATTCAGCCTGTTTGTTGTAATCTGTCATATCAATTCTCTCTCCTGTCAGTAATTCGTTTACACTAATGCCGAGTATCTCACACAATTCAAGCATAATTGATGAGTCCGGCATAGACTTTGCTCTTTCCCATTTGGAAACAGCCCTGTCTGTAATCAATAATTTTTCAGCAAGTTGAGCCTGAGTAAGCCCAGCCTCTTTTCTGCATTTGGCAATAAATCTGCCAATTTTAATTTGGTCCATTTTCTTGCCTCCTTTCTTACTTCATCATACATTTTTTCTTAAAAAAGTAAACATACCGATAGTTGAGTTTGAAAAACCGACTTGGATACAGGAGTTTTTGTATATATTAATTTGATATAGACTGAAAGTTGATATGATAATAATACAGCAAAATATAGTTTAAGTAAAGAAAATAAGGCACTATAAGGATATTGTCCAAAAGGATACCCTGTATTTTTGGTGTGGGTGACATATGTTCATCATTAGCAAGGTTGATACTCGTCGCCTGTGTTCACGTAAAGGGGAAAGGTATCATCAACGCACCTTGGTAAAAACAGTCCACCGGACTGTTTTCTTAACCCACCGATTGCAACATAGTCGTTTAGCGTCGTGCATAAATGCACTTCCTCAAACTCCTTGTTGCGGCTCTTCCTCGAACTCCCTGTTTCCGCCACCGGCGGCGGTCGTTCTCGTCACCTCAAGTCCTGTCACAATTTTAAAAAGAAATAAGGTACTCGAATGAGTACCTTATTTCTTGGTGCGGGTGACATATGTTCATCATTAGCAAGGCTGGTACTCGTCGCCTGTGTTCACGTAAAGGGGAAAGGTATCATCAACGCACCTCGGTAAAAACAGTCCACCGGACTGTTTTCTTAACCCTCGGCTTCAAGTCCTGATCCGCACAACAAAAATAACAGGGCATCCAAAAGGATACCCTGTATATTTTGTGCAGGTGAAATATGTTCATCATTAGCAAGGTTGGTACTCGTCGCCTGTGTTCACGTAAAAGGGAAAGG
>JAQXSC010000057.1 GCA_029218825.1 Oscillospiraceae bacterium
TTTGCATTTTCTACAAACATTTCCATAAATTTCTTTGACGCCCTTATAACAAGAGAATGATTAATCGACACAAAGCCTACCATTGAAATATCTGCAAAAGGCGGATAAAGCATAGCCTTGCGCAACATAATTTCTCCGCTGTAGAATTTGTCGTAATCCTGCTGTGCAGCCATTGAAATTACAGTATTTTCAGGAGTGTTTGTCTGAATGAAGGCAACTCCCCTGTCATCTCCTCTACCGCTTCTGCCCACAACCTGGGTCAGCAGAGAGAAAGTTCTCTCGTAACTTCTGTAATCGTCGGCATAGAGCATTGAATCGGGATTCAGAACACCTACAAGGGTTACTTTTGGGAAATTAAGTCCTTTGGCAACCATTTGAGTGCCTATTAATATATCGTAGTCACCATTAGAAAAAGCGGTCAGTTTTTTCTCGTATGAGGACTTTCGCATAGTTGCGTCAGCATCAAGTCGCAACACCCTTGCTGTGGGGAATAAATCGGCAAGTTCCTGTTCGATTTTTTGAGTACCTGCTCCGCCAAAACGCAATTTATCCTGATGACAAATTGGGCAGGTTTTTGTATAGTTCATTGAGTAACCACAATAATGGCACATCAATTTATTATTGGCGCTGTGATATGTGAGTGAAATAGAACAGTTTGGACACAAAACAGGTTCTTTGCAATTTGAACATACAACAAAAGTATTATGGCCACGTCTGTTAAGCAACAGAATTGACTGTCTGCCGAGAGCAAGATTTTCCTCAATACAGTTTACTAAATCCATTGAAAAATGTGAGGTATTGCCCTTGGCAACTTCCTCGTTCATATCAATGATTCTTACTTTAGGCAAAACTGCATTACCATATCTTTTTGTTAAGGTATTCAAAGAATATCTGCCTGTTACGGCATTGTAGTAGGTTTCGATATCAGGAGTTGCAGAGGATAAAAGCAAAAGAGCATTATGCTCGTTTACTCTGAATTTTGCAATTTCTCTTGCGTGATAGCGTGGAGTACATTCTGATTTATATGTGTGCTCCTGCTCCTCGTCCATAATAATCAAGCCGATATTTTCAAATGGGGCAAAAACTGCACTTCGAGTACCAATAGCGATTTTTGCTATTCCTTTTTTCACCCGCTTGTATTCATCCAACCGTTCACCTAAGGAAAGACCGCTGTGGAATACCGCGATTTTGTCGCCGAATTTTCCTCTGAAAATATTTAAGAATTGAGGTGTCAGGGAAATTTCCGGAACCATAACGATTATACCTTTATTATCCTCAAGGATACGTTGGATAAGTTTCAAAAAAACCGAAGTTTTTCCTGAACCGGTAACACCGTAAAGCAAACTTACTTTAGCCTTTTCCTCTGAATAATCGGAACACAGGTTATTATAGGCTTTTGTCTGTTCATCTGTCAGGGTGATTTCATTATTATCAACAGGAAGTGTTTTATTTCCTGTACGGAAAACTTCCTCCTCGTAATAGAAAGCAAGTCCCTTTTTTACCAAATTATCAACAACCGATGCTGTAACACCTGTGTAGTAGCATATTTCTTTAACAGAGGCATTTTGCACCTTCTGTAAAAGTTCGTAAACTTCCCTTTGCTTTGGACTTAATTTGTAATCAGAAATATCTACATCATCGCAAAGTGACACCATTTTCATTACGGCGTCACCGACTTTTCGAAATGCCTCCTCGCTCTTACGCAAAAAGCCTTTGCTTATAAGTCCCTCAAATATTTTTTGATTATCTATACCTAAAACCTGTGATATTTTTTCTGCCTTTGTGGGCTTTTTCTGTGAAAGTACAAAGTTATAAATCTGCAATTCATCAGTTGATAGTCCGTCGGTATCTGCTCCCTTTACGGCAGTAAAGGTTGAGGTTACGTTGTAATTAAGTCCTGTAGGGAGCATTGTTTTTACAGCGTCGTAATATGTGCAAAAGTAATGCTCTTTCATAAAAAGCACAAGTTTCAGCATTTCCTCGGTCAGTACAGGCTCACTGTCAAGGACTGACACTATACTTTTCAGTCCCTCTTTGATTTCCTGTTTAACATTCATAACCATACCCTGTCTTAAGCGGTTTCCGCCGCCGAAAGGTATAGTTACACGACAGCCTGATTTTACGGTATTTACTAGATCACCGGGTATCTCATAATCAAATATTCTGTCAAAGGAATATGTTGTGTTTTCTACCGCAATTTCTGCAATTAAATCATTCATCAACTTCCGGTTGCAGGATGTTTATTTTGTGTTCCTTAAAATCCTCAATAGCAAGAAGAACGGATTTTTCGTCGGAAATAACGCCACGATCCTCAAAGTCCTTTGTAATTTGTCTTGCACGTTTTGCAACGCCGATTACCAATGCGTAACGGCTAACCTTTCCTGCAAATAAATCATCAACGTTTAGTCTTTTCATAGTAATTACTCCTTAAAATTAATTATTTATAATATCTAATATTTTCTGTGCCGCTGTTTCAACTTCGTCGTTGACAACATTGTACTGATACTCTTTTGCAACTTCCAATTCAGCGTCAACACAGTTTAATCGCTTTTGTATTGTTTCTTCGTCCTCTGTACCTCTGCCTCTTAAACGTCTTTCAAGTTCTTCTCTGCTTGGTGGCAGAATAAATATGCTGACGGCGTCAGGACGTTTTTTGATAACCTGTAATCCACCCTGTACTTCTATTTCAAGAAATACGTTGTAGCCCTTATCAAGCATTTCATCAACTGCTTTTTCAGGGGTTCCGTAATAGTTATCGCAATAGGTTGCATACTCAAGAAAACCGTTCTCATTAATAAGGTTTTCAAATTCGCTTTTTGTTATAAAGTAGTAATGAACTCCGTCAATTTCCCCTTCACGAGGTTTCCTCGTTGTGCAGGATACAGACAGTTTTACACTTTTATCAAGTTCAAAAAGTCGCTTCATAATAGTGCCTTTGCCTACACCGGAGCAACCTGTATAAACAATAAGTTTACCTTTGCTCATATTATTCCTCCTCGCTGCGGTTACCGATTGATTCAGGGGATAAGGCTGACAGCACTACGTGATCGCTTTCCGTAACAATTACAGCCTTGCATTTACGTCCGCAGGTTGCGTCAACCGCCAAACCCTTTGCCTTTGCTTCTTGAATAATACGTTTAACCGGTGCGGCATCCGGAGATACCACGGCAACGATTTTTGAGGCAGACACCATATTTCCATAACCAACATTAATAAGTTTCATTTTAGTCACCTATTCGATATTCTGGATTTGCTCACGGATTTTCTCAATCTCGTTTTTGATTTTTACAACAATTTGAGCAATTTCTGCATCCCTTACCTTTGAGCCGATAGTGTTTGCCTCTCTGTTCATTTCCTGAACAAGGAAGTCAAGGCTTCTGCCTATTGGCTCATCTTTTTCAAGGTAGGTTTTAAGTTGCTCAAAATGACTGCGAAGTCTTACGGTTTCCTCATCAACAGCAACCTTATCTGCGTAAATTGCAACCTCTGTGATTACTCTCTGTTGGTCATAATCTTTTGACTTCAAAAATTCCTCTATTTTATTTTGCAAACGCTGTTGATATTCCGCAACTGTTTTAGGTGAACGAGCCTCTACCTGTTCTACGTAGCCTATAATATTTTTCGCACGCATCAAAACGTCGGCTTTTAAACGTTCGCCCTCTGCTCTGCGCATTGACAAGAATGAATCAAGGGCAGAATCAACCGCTACAAGCACGTCGGATAAAACCTTGTCCTCATCTTCCGGCGCTTTATGAACAGTTAATACGTCAGGAAAACGTGTAATGTCTATAACAGTTACTTCGTTTTTTATTCCAAAGGTAGTTTCGATTTCTTTCAAAGCATTGATATAACCTTGCGCAAGGTTATTATTCACAACTACCTCTGTGGGAGTATTTTCAGGCTCTGTAATTGACACAAACATATCAATCTTACCTCTGGAAACCTTTGAGGTAATGTATGATTTCAGTTTTTCCTCAAGAAAACTATAGCCCTTTGTAGTCCTACAGGAAAACTCTGTGTATCTATGGTTTACGCTTTTGATTTCAAGGGTAATGGTTCTGCCGTTTACCTGTCCTTCAAAACGTCCGAAACCGGTCATTGAACTAATCATAGTATAATTCCTTTCTTCTAAATATGTATTTAATATATTCTACCACTATAGAATTATAAAAACAATAGTTTTGTAACTATTTTGTAACCTTTTCGGCGAAATTTTTAAATACATTTGATTTGCATTTTACTGCTTAATGTGATATAATTTTTTGGCAAATATTTATATAAAGGAATGATTTTATGTCAGGACATAATAAATGGAGTACTATTAAGCAGAAAAAGGGTAAAAATGACGCTGCAAGAGCAAAGATTTTCACAAAAATCGGACGTGAACTTGCTGTTGCTGTAAGAGAGGGCGGAAGTGCCGACCCATCGGTTAACTCTAAATTGAGAGATGTTATTGCAAAGGCAAAGGCTGCAAACGTGCCTAACGATAACATCGAACGTATTATCAAGAAAGCAGCAGGTGACGGTGATTCCACAAATTACGAGGCAGTTACATACGAGGGATACGGTCCCAACGGCGTGGCTGTTATTGTTGAGGCTCTGACTGACAACAGAAACAGAACAGCAGGTGAAGTAAGACACTACTTTGATAAGTTCGGCGGTAATATGGGTACACAGGGTTGCGTAACCTTTATGTTTGAGAAAAAAGGCGTACTTGTTATTGAACGTGAGGAACTTGAGGCTGACGAGGATAAGGTAATGGAGGACGCTTTAGAGGCTGGGGCTGCTGACTTTGAGGCTGATGATGATATCTTTACAATTTACACAGAACCTGCTGACTTCGGTGCAGTAAGAGATGAAATCGCATCAAAGGGCTACACATTTGCATCTGCCGAGGTAGAGATGGTGCCTAACACCTACACTTCCCTTGACACTCAAGAGGCTAAAGATAATATGCAGAAAATGCTGGATATGTTTGACGATAACGACGATATTCAGAATGTATGGCATAACTGGGAACTGTAATTGAAATTTTCCGAGGGCAACTTTTGGGTTGCCCTTTTACATTTTATAGGATAAAAGGGATTTAGATATGAAGAAAATAATATCTTTCGCTTTATGTTTTATTCTTGTGATTTGCCTTTTATTTTCCGTCAGCACTACGTTAAATGCCGTAAACTACAACTTGGAAAGTCAGGCAGGGTACGAAACTCAACTTATATACGAAAACAGCGGTGTATATTTTTGCAGTCTCGGAAATGACAAACTGATAGTTAATAAACTGAATGAAAATACGAAATACACGTACAGTTTTGATGAACAGATAATTGCATATACTGTAGCTAATAAATCTGTGTATATTCTCACAGTCTCCGATATACAGGCAAACACTTTTTACATTTATAAAGCAACAGCCGATAAAATAAAGAAATGCGGTAGTGTTTATAATATAAATATCGGTGAAAGTACAACTTTTGTTGCTGACAAAAATGAAAACTTCTATCTTGTTGACGGTAAAAACAACATTATAGTGATAAACAGTAAAACCTATTCCCCGTTCGATTTTAAAAGTAAACAACTGTTTTCACACAATGGAAAGATTTATTCCGTAGGCAATTATGAAATAAAACAGATTTCTCATAACTCTGTTGTAAAAAGTTTCAAATATAATGACGGTTTTACAAAAGTAATTTCAAAAAATTATATTTGCGGAAATAATAATATATTCAGTTTAGATAACGGCATTACTAAAATTAAGTCCATTGAAAACACTTCCAATTTATTAGTTGGTGAAAGCGATAAATATATTGTTGAGGGATATGGAAATAAACTTTATGCATATGATAAGCAAACAGGTAAAATCACAAGTAAATACGAAATAGGATATTTCCCCATTTACCTTTCTGTATATAGAAATACAGTTTATGTTGTCAGCAAAAATAATACAGACTATATGCTGAACACCTACAAGGCTGATGATATTTTTAAGGAAAGCATAACAGACAGCACAAATACAGCCATAGATTTTAAAGACTTTAAAATTAAAGGCAAGTATATTTTTGTAGATAAAGGCACAACTGTTGCAAAATTCAAAAGCAGTATTTCCTATGTAGGATATGATGCAGTATTCAGTAAGAAAAGCGGAAATATCGGCACAAACAACACAGTTACCTTTAGCAGAAACGGTAACAGTAGTACATACATATTTATAGTATTAGGGGATTTAACAGGTGAAGGTAATGTAAATTCAAGGGATATATATGAAATTTTCGGACACTTGCTTTATGATAAGAATTTAGTAAAACCCTTTACAATATCCGCGGATTTAAACTGTGACAATAAAATAAGCAATATTGACTTGGTGATGCTTGCAAGAATGTCAGAGTAAACAGTACAGACTACTCAAACTACAGGCTATCAAATTCAGTACAGCCTAAAATCAAGTATGTCTAAAGCAAAAACAGTAACAATTAACAAAAACAAAACTCTTTCAAAATCAGTATCAAAACTTGAAAAGGGCAAGAAGTATTACATTCAAATAAGAACATATAAAAGTATAAAAGGTGTTCAATACTTTTCAAATTGGTCAGCCAAAAAATCTGTGGTAACTAAAAAATAGATATAACGCAACAAGGGTCGGAGTAAAATCCGACCCTTTTCAATAGTGATTTATTTTTTCTTAGGTTTTGGACTTGGAAGTTCATCATACATTAAATTTAATAAGCCTATTAAATATTCCTTGTTATCAACATCATCTACAAGCAACATTTCTTTTGCACCCTCATAATGATTCAATTTATATTCATTTAAGGTTCGAATTTCATTTCTATACAAATAAAACCACCCTAAAGGGTGGTTTTATTTGCATGGCAGAGGTATAAGGATTCGAACCTTAAATGACGGAGTCAGAGTCCGGAGTGTTACCGTTACACTATACCTCTATATTTTGCCGTACTTTCGTACAGCAATAATTATTATATTACAAAATTTGAATTTGTCAAGAGTAAATTTGCACTTTTTTTATTTTTTCATAATTCTTATGTCTTTTCCAAAGAAATCAAGGCGGACAGCCTGGCCTGTTATTCTTGACACAAATCGCTGGGAATAGAGTTTTTCAAGTTCCTGCAACGTCAGGTTTGTATTTATTATTACCGGTTTATCCGCAAGTAATCTTGAATTGAAAATATTATAAATTGCAGATGTTGAAAACTGGGTAGTAAATTCCGTTCCCAAATCGTCAATGATTAACAAATCGCAATCTATGAGTGAATCCTCTGTTGCAGTTTTTTCCCTGCTGTTACCATAGGTAAAATGCTCTTTTTCAAGTTTTGACACTATTGCAGGAGCAGAAACATAAATTACACCGTAACCCTTTTTGATTACCTCATTTGCTATTGCAAGGGACAGGTGAGTTTTGCCCAACCCTGTTTTGCCTTTCATAAACAGACTTTCTGCGTTTTTTGTAAAATCTTTTGCATATCTTTTGCAGAAATTCAGAATATTTAACATTTGCTCATATGAAGAACGTGGATAATTCTCCTCAACTGTTTTGCTGTAATATTCAAGGCTGAAATCCTCAAAGGTGCAAAGGCTTAAAGGTGAATTGCGGTTAAGTTCTCTACAGGCACACTCAACCATTGCCTGTTTCAAGCAGTCGCACATAATAGTTTTGTTATCAGTTTCAACAAAGCCTGTATCGTCACATTTTTCACAGGAATATTTTGGCTCTAAATCCTTGGGAGTATAACCGCCTTTCAGCAAAACAGTTTTATATTCCTCTTGTAATTTAAGGCTTTTGTTCCTTAATTTTTCAAGTTCGGCTGTAACATCTCCGCCGTTAAGTACCGCACGTGCCGCAGATACTCCGCAAGTGGATATATTTTTCTCATAATTTTTTGCTTCCGGAATTTCCTCGAAAATCTTTGACTTTCTGATTTCCGCTTCCTGTTGGGCATATTTACGTCTTGATTCAATTTTCTGCATAGCCGCATTTTGGATTTCTCTGCTGTATCCCATAGTAAAAACCTCTTACTGAATTTCCTCTAAGGCCTCAATATCATATGACGCATCGGAGGATTTTTTATTATTTACTGTTTTCTTCCCTAACTTTTCAATATCTTCTGTAACATAAATTCCGGCATTGTTCCAGCGCTGTAGGATTTTATTAATATAACTCATGGAAAATTTACCGGCGCTGTCGATACAAGCCTCATAAGCAGCCCTCAACATTTCATCGGAAAAATGCCATTCCTCTACCCAACGATAAGCAAACTCTAACTGTTTCTTTGTAGGAGAGCCTACATTGGAAAGTCCGAATACACCACTAACCTTTTTCCAATTCTTGTTTAATCTGGTATTATATGCGATTTTATTTTCAGCGGTTTCGATACTGTCTACTCCCTCATCAGCCCACTTTACCCCCATTTTTTCTATTGCATACATATTGCCTTTGTTAATGCTTATACAATAGTTCACAAGCATTATAATAACCTCAGGCAACAATCCGCAGGTATCGTAGAGCATAACAATAGTTGCGGTATCTCCGCTTGACAATGGTTTTGACAAAGCGATTTCAACTTCTGCAAGTAATGCCTGTAAAGTTTCATCAGCGGAAACCTTTTGTGCTGCTGTAACAATATCAGGCTTTGTTGCTCTTGTAGGAGTATGACGAGCAGGAGTTTTCACAGGTTCAGCCGTTGTGCTTTCATTTACTTCTGCCGTTCCCTGTGGCGGTGTGAGGGTATTTCCGTTTTCACAGAGCACTCCCCTGTCTATCCAAAAGTCTATACAATCTTTCACGTCGGATTCATGTATTGACAAAGCATTTGATATTTCTTCATATGTATAAGAATTGTTACAATTTCTAAGTAAAAATAAAATCACCTTTAACTGTTGCTCACTTGCTATTTTTATGCTTTCGTCAACAATACAGGCAGGTACCGGAAACACAGAACCCCATTTACCTAAATTAATAGAAATAGCCATAAAAACTTCCTTTGTAAAATATTTGTTATAGTATAACACAAAATGAATACAGTTGACAACAAATTTCTTGACTACATATTAAAATAAATATATACTACAGTTATAAAGTTATTTGGAGGTAATATTATGAAACACACATATATTCCGCAGGGAGTTTGCTCAAGAATGATGACCGTTGATATTGAGGGCGGTATTATCAAAAATTGTGAGATTATAGGCGGTTGTGCCGGAAATACTACAGGCATCTGCTCACTGATTATCGGTATGGACGCAGAGGACGCTGTGGACAGACTAAAAGGTATTGATTGCAGAGGCAGAGGTACTTCCTGTCCTGACCAACTTGCAAACTGCATTGAGGAAGCATTAGAACTTTCGTAGGAGATTATTATGAAAAAACAGATAATATGTACCATACTTTCTTTTGTATTAATACTATCCGCTATTCCTTTTTCAGCAAATGCAACCGTTGAGTTGGATTTTGAACCAAATACAGATACGCTGTTGTTAGTAGATACAAAAACAAGTACGGTGCTATATGAAAAAAATGCCGACCTGCAAAGACCTATGGCGTCAACAACAAAAATTATGACATACATAGTAGTGGCTGAGGCTATTGACGACCTCAAAAACACAATGATTGAAATTAAAGAAGAGCCTTTAAAAATCATTGAGGGTACAGGGGCGTCAGTTGCAGGTCTTGAAAACCATATAGGAGAAGAGTTTTCTGCCTTAGATTTGCTTTACTGCCTTATGCTTCCATCCGGCTGTGACGCATCTGTTGAGTTAGCCGACTATGTTGCTCAAGGGGATTATGATTTATTCATTAATATGATGAATGATAAGGCAAAAGAATTAGGTTGCAACGATACCCATTTTGTAGACTGTAACGGTTTAGTTGACGAAAATCATTATACAACCGCAAAGGATATGTATAAGATTACCCGTTACGCTCAAGGTATGCCTTACTTTAATAAGGTTACTTCCACCCCTACCTACACACTAAAGGGCGATACTGTACCAATGTTTAACACAAACTATATGATAGACCGTGAAAACGGCGGCAAGTATTACTACAAGTATGCCACCGGTGTTAAGACCGGCAGTACGGATATAGCCGGAAAATGCTTGGTTTCTACTGCTAAAAAGGGCGATACGGAATTAATGTGCATAGCCCTTAAGGGTGCAGTTGTTAACGGCACAAACTGTGCTATGGCAGAGTCAAAGAAACTCTTTGAATGGGGATTTAAAAACTTTACCGATAACATTGAAATCGAAGTTGAAAACAGATATAAATCTGTTGAAATAAACAGAAGTATCGAAATAAACTCTACTGTTACAAATTGTCCAACCGATAAAGAGCCCCATATTACATACATCTCATCAAATCCGGAAATTGCAGAAGTTGACGAAAACGGAATTGTAACCGCTCACAAAATGGGAGAAGTTGTAATTAAGGCTATAACGGAAACAGGGAACTTTGACTACTGCGTAGTCAACTGTGGATTTAAAAGGGGTATTGACGTTTCATCAAGATACGGTGACTACTTAAACGGCAGTAAAGAACCTATAGACTGGAAAGCAATAGGAAAATACGGTTTAGACTTTGCGATTATCAGAGCTGGCTGGGGAAGTGAGGATTATCCAAACCAAAACGATGCCGATTTTGTAACAAACGTTAAGGGCGCTGTTGATAATAACATAGACTTTGGGCTTAGTTTTGTGGCATATGCAACCGATAAGAAAACTGCAAAAGCCGAGGCTGAATACCTGCTAAAAGAAATAGAGGAATACATACCTGAATATGCAGATAAAATCGCCTTCCCTATTGCTTACAATATGTCAGACAACCAATTTTTGAGTATGACTAAAGAACAAAACACAGAAATCGCCATAGAATTCAGCAAAGCCTTAAAAGAAAAGGGTTACAGCACCGTCATTTACGGAAATAAAAGGCTATTTAATAACATTGATATAGGTGAGATAAAAGATAACAACATTGGTCTTTGGTATGCTTACTATCCATATGAGGTTGATTTTTCTCAAGAAATCAAAATCGACGGTTCAATCACTCCTGACTTTTGGCAATACAGAACTGACGGATATATTCCGGAAGCATCACGGAATTTAAATTCAAGTATGAATATTATTTATATGACCTTTAGATTAGGTGACATTAACAGGGATAATACCATTAACATTAATGATGTTACCTATCTGCAAAAAGCACTGACAGGTATGGACGGATATAACTGCGATTTTGAACAGACAGATGTAAACGGCGATGGTAACATAGATATTAACGATGCTACAGAACTGCAACGTATATTAGTACACTAACTGTTAGTCCAAACTACCTTGTGCATTATTGACAGTATCAGGTAGTATTTTTATTAAAAATCTACAAACTGTTAATTGACAAGTATATAATAAAAGAATATGATAGACTTATAATATTGAGGAGGTTATTCTATTATGAAAAAGAAATTAATTTCCCCTTATGGCGTTGAGTTGTATAACAATAGGTGCAGTAAACGTATCTGCGCTTGACGTTCCAACAGTGGAGATTGCAAAGTACACATCAAGGGCAGACTTTATTCAAGCCTACAATTCAGGTAATTCCGTAGATGAATTTTCAAACGCAAAGCAGAAAGTATATAAATTTACATTAGATGAGGGTGCAAACGTCCTTTTTGCTGCTCTTTCTGTTACTGACTATGGTAATTCATCAGCATTTGCTGAGGTTTTCACAGATATTAACTGTTCTAATAAAATTTCATTAGACAGCAACGACAAGTACGACGCTATATGTTACGGTTATCTAAAGGCTGGTACATATTATTTAAAAGTCAGCAACTTTTCTGAAAGCGATACAAAATGTTTATTTGCAGGTCAGGTTGTTGGTAATGAATTTAAAATGTCGCTTGGCTATGTTAAAGACAACAGCAACAAAAGTTCAAATTTAAGTTTTAAACTTTCCGATGGTGCAGTTCCGGAAAAACTTTATGTACACACAAACAACTACGGTGCAAACGATAATTTTTGGGCAGAAGATAAAACAACTTTCAACCCATCTAACAATCAGTTTGCAGTATCATATGCCGATCAGGCTAATGCTTGTACAAATGTAAGGGTTATTGATGAAAACGGATTTAAGTACTTTGCTTTTGCAAGAGTGTTAAATAAATACACAGCAAAAATCGAGGGCTCAACAGATGTTGCTTACACAGGTAAATCTGTAAAATTATCATCAAAAAATATTACATTAAAGGCAGGTTATGACGCTGTTTCTTACACAGCATCCTACAAAAATAATAAAAATATCGGCAAGGCTACAGTAAGTTTTACAGGTAAAACCAACTGTATCGGTAAATATACAACTACATTTAACATTATTCCCGGCAAAATCAAGAAAGTAAATGCAGTCAGCAAAACAGATCAAAAGACAAACAAATATAAATTCTCATGGTCTGCATCTAAAGGTGCTACAAAGTACGTTATCCAGACAAAAAAATATACTAACGAGAATTACAAAACAGTAAAAACAACTAAAGCAAAATCCTGCACAATAAAAGTAAACAGCAGTATGACAGGTGAATCAACATACGTTCAGGTATATGGCATTAAAAAGGTAAACGGCAAGACTTACAAATCAGCCCCTGTTAACTTCTGGACAAGTTGTAATTATTCAAGTTATACAAAGAGATATCATATCTACCGTAAATAAATAATTGAATTAGATATAGCAAAAAGGAGTCGCATCAAAGCGACTCCTTTTATTATACATATTTACTTACTGAGGAAATAGTCCATTAAGGTGTAACCTTTTTCAATGTAGTTCCCTGTTGATTTAGCAGTATCTTCATTGAAAGTTGGCACGCCGTTCTTTTCATTTTTGCTGTCATAGATTAAATACGGAACAGGTGTGCTTGAGTGGGTTTGAATAGAAAGCGGTGTTGGGTGGTCAGGGCAAACCAAAACTGCAAAGTCATCATAGCCTTTCAGAAAATCCACTACAGGTCCTAAAATCTTTTCGTCAATCAATTCAATAGCCTTGACTTTATTTTCAGCCTCTCCCCTATGTCCGCACTCGTCAGGTGCTTCAACGTGGATATATACAAAGTCCTGACCGCTTTTAAATTCATCAATAGCGGCATTACATTTACCTTCAAAGTTAGTGTCGATATAGCCTGTTGCACCCTCAACATCTACACTTTTCATCTCGGCACAGATTGCGATACCCTTAAGCAAGTCAACAGCGGAAATCATACTTCCCTTTAAACCTGTTTTCTTTTTGAAACTTTCAAGTTGCGGTTTTGTGCCTTCACCCCAGAACCAACAGGAATTTGCAGGACGTTTACCCTCTGCAATTCTCTTTTTGTTTACAGGGTGATCCTTTAAAAGTTCATAACTTCTTTTCATCAAGTCATACAGTTTTGCTGTATCCTCGCCCTTTGGAACATAATCCTTTACAACTCTGTTAGGAATATCGTGGGGCGGAGTGAACTCGCCGGGATGAGGATTACCCTTATCCCATACAAGACAGTGTCTGTAGGCAACTCCGGGATAGAATTTAAACTCATCATTGCCGAGATTTTCCTGTAGATACTCTACAAGTTCTCTTGCCTCAGGAGTCGAAATATCACCACCGCAATAGTCAACCATTGTTTTGTCCTCGTAATTTTCCTCATCAGACAAAGTTACAAGGTTACAACGGAGGGTTACGTCGGTATCCTTTAAATCAATACCGATACTTGCAGCCTCAAGGGGAGAACGTCCTGTGTAGCAATCGTAGGCATTGTAACCCAATACAGCAAGATTTGCTACGTCAGAGCCGGGTTTCATACCCTCCTGAACAGTTTTTACACATCCTACCTCGCCCTTTTGAGCAAGTGCGTCCATATTTGGCTTTTTAGCCAAAGTCATTGGTGTTTTACCGCCTAAAATTTCATTAGGCTCGTCTGCCATACCGTCGCATAGCATTACAAAATACTTCATAAAATTACCTCTTTATATCAATCTGCGTTTCCCTGACTTGCGTATTTTAGATACGCATTTATAAATCCGTCAAGGTCGCCGTCCATTACCTTATCAACAGCAGCAGTTTCAAAGGAAGTTCTGTGATCCTTTACCATAGTATATGGCATAAACACATAACTGCGAATCTGACTGCCCCATGTAATTTCCTTTTGAACGCCCTTAATATCCTCGATTTTGTCAAGGTGTTCTCTTTCCTTGATTTCCATTAACTTGGAAATAAGCATTTTCAAAGCAACGTCACGGTTCTGATACTGGCTTCGCTCAACCTGACTGGCTACTACAATACCAGTTGGAATATGGGTAAGACGTACAGCAGAGGAAGTTTTGTTGACCTTCTGTCCGCCTGCTCCACTTGCACGATACACGTCCATTTTAATGTCCTCAGGAGCAATTTCAACGTGAATATCGTCATTGATTTCAGGCATTACCTCTAAAGATGCAAAACTTGTGTGACGTCTGCCCTGGGAGTCAAAAGGAGATACACGGACAAGACGGTGAACACCTGCCTCACCTTTTAAATATCCGTAAGCGTTTTCACCCTCAACAAGCAACACGGCGGATTTCAATCCAGCCTCGTCACCATCAAGATAGTCAACTGCTTTAACCTTGAAATTATGGTCGGTTGCCCAGCGAGTATACATTCTGTAGAGCATTTCTGCCCAATCCTGCGCTTCCGTACCGCCTGAACCTGCGTGGAATGTAAGGATAGCATTATTCTTGTCATATTCACCTGTAAGCAAGGTTTTCAACTTTTGATTGGCAAGTTCCGATTCAACCGCTTCAACCTCGGACAAGGCCTCATCATACAGGCTTTCATCCTCTTCCTCATCGGCTAACTCGATTAAAGCGTGAGCGTCATCATAGTGACTTTTAAGTTTCTCGTATTCCTCAACAATGCCCTTTAATGCACCTGTTTTCTGCAATACTTTTTGTGACTTTTCAATATCGTCCCAAAAGTTCGGCTCGGTTGCTCTAAGTTCAAGTTGTTGAATTTCGGAAAGCATTGACTTTAACCCAAGAGCATCTGCCAAGTCGTCAATATCTGATTTTGAATTTTCAAGTCTTAACATAAGTTCTTCAAACTGAACCATCTTCAAACCTCTTTCAAAATAAAAATCTTTTTACATTATAACAAATTTGGATATAGTTGTAAACTAATTTTTATTTTTTGACGGTTTGAATGTTGTGACTATACTTAATTTTGCATATTATCTATCAGTTTTCCCATTGCTTTTTCAAAATTTTCGCTCTCTAACAGATACATATCGGAATACCCATCAACATCATCAACTATGACTTTTCTCGGATTTTCTGACATAAATGTTTTCCATGTATCAGGGAACACATATTTATTATCCTCAGTAACTTCTATTTGAGGTTGATAAGGATAGATACAGCTGTACTCACTCTCTCTTGTAATATCACCGCTTATATAGCCCTCTTCCTCACTGTTATAAAGTACACTGTTTCCGTATTCATATAAAGGCACTACGTACTTCTTACCTGCTTTTATTTTAAATACAGGGTCTAAACAATAACTGTTATCCTCTACTGTTATAATCTGACCTTTTACATCTTCTCCAAACCAAGTTTTATCTACCAAAATTTCATAAACTACTGTTTCTGTATAATTATGGAGTACACCGTTTTCCTCAAATTTATCATTGCTTACATCGTATTTATACTTTTTTGAGTAGATATTTTTTACTGTTCCCTCAACAATCATACAGCAACCGTCTTCTTTTAGAAAACTCTCATCAAATGCAACTATTGACAATTGGCTGTCTGAGGAATTTGAAATATTATTATCCTCTCCTTTCGGCAGCAGCAAGTCCGTATATTTTACAGGCTTATTATTTTCGGTCGTACCTGTTGCCGGTGTAATGCTTTCATTGTTTTGCTTTAATACAGTGTTCAGGCATACTGCGGTGATTACGATACAAAAACAAGCGGCAAATGCTCCCCACTTAAGAATATAAACACCTGTATTTTTAGATTTTGTTTTTTTCTTTTGCGGAATTATCTCTGCTTCCTTTACATATTTACAGTCTATATTTCCCATTATGTTTAATAATTCATTTCCTTTCATATGTTAATTTCCTCCTTTTCAAGACGTTTTCGAAGTTTGTTACGGCAACGAAACAGTATTGTCTTTACCTTACTTTCGGAAAAGCCGAATCTTTCTGCTATTTCGCTGACAGAATCTAAATACCAATACCTTCTTACAAAAATAATTCTTTTGTCACTATCCAATTCCGACAGGAATTTATTGATTGTATTCTGAATTAGATTTTCATCAAGTTGCTCCTCAATACCGTAGGAATCCGGAATACATTGTTCCAGTTCAGCAGACAGTTCTATTATTTCTCCTTTTCTTTTCAAGGCGTTTTCCCTGCGACAGCAATTAAGAGAAATATGCCTGACAATTCTGCATAGAAACGGATACAGATAATCTCTCGGTTCGTTAGGCGGTATTAAATTCCATGCCTCATTGTATGTATCGTTCACACATTCCTCTGCTGTCAGTTTATCCTTTACAATATTTTCCGACAGCATTTGCAATCTTTGACCGTACTTTATACCGGTTTCTTTTATTGCGTTTTCATCGCGATTTAAGTACATTTCCACAATAAATTTATCATCCAAAGTTTAACCCTCCTTATTTTGTAACTTAGGCCTTCACTATTATAAGCACCATTTATTCCCTATCGGTTGCAATGTTTTTTATATATTTTAAAATATTTGATAGCGATTGTAAATTTTTATTATATTTTAAAACTTTAAATTTGATTTTTTTAATAAATATTGGTATAATAGATTAGAAAAAACCACAAGGAGCAAAATATGGATTACGAAAAATTAAAATGTCCTGTTTGCGAGGAACAATTTAAAAGCGGTGACGATATTGTTGTGTGTCCTGAATGTGGTACTCCCCATCACAGACAATGCTACGAATTAAAGGGCAGTTGTTTCTTTGAGGACAAGCACAATGATGGATTTAACTACAGCGAGGATTACTGTCAAAATGAGGAACAGGATACTCAGGCTGATAAAGATAACAATACAACAGAGTGTCCCAGATGTAAGGCTCAAAATCCAAAGGAATCCTTTTACTGCGGAAAATGCGGATTCCCTATGGGTATGAGTAATACTCAAAACAATCAACAACAAAACGCATCTAATTTTTATAACCCTCTTGACCCTATGGCAGGAGTAAACCCTGAATATAAATTAAGCGATGACGTTACCGCAGGCGAAGCGTCAAAATTTGCCCAAAAAAGCACACAGTATTTCAGCAGAGTTTTTTATAACATAAAAGAATTTGGCAGAAGCAGATTTAATTTCTGTGCGTTTATATTCAGCGGCGGTTATCTGTTATACAGAAAAATGTATAAAATCGGCACTGTACTCACGGTTATTATGGGGCTGTTGCTTGTTGCTTCTGCTTATTTCAATATTGCATACAACGTAAGTTACGACTTCGTTATGGAATACAATAAAATCATTGAGAGTGCGTCTGCTATCACCTACAATGATATGATGATGTTCTATCAACAGGCATTTTTCAAACTTGACCCGATTCAGCAGGTGCTATTGATACTGGATATTTTATTCTCGGTTGCAAACTTTGCTTTGAAAATTGTTATCGGAATAAAAGCCAACAGATGGTATTTCAATCACACCGTAAAGGAAATATCTAAAATCAAGAAAAGCGGTACAACTTCTGTTCAGGAAACAATCGAAACAAAGGGCGGAGTAAACTTTGCTCTGGCTATCAGTTTAATGGTGGTATATATTGTAATCAACTATTTACCAAGTTTTATAGCATAAAATTACGCAACAAAATTTAAAAGGATGGAATTAATATGAAAATTACTAAAGCGATTATCCCTGCTGCCGGATTGGGCACAAGGGTTTTACCGGCGACAAAATCTATGCCTAAAGAAATGTTTCCTATTGTTGACAAGCCTACAATTCAATACATTGTTGAGGAGGCTGTTGCTGCAGGAATTACCGATATTCTTATTATTACAAACCGCGGTAAAGGACTTATGGAGGATCATTTCGACCACTCCCCTGAACTTGAGGCCGCTTTAGAGAAAAGCGGTAAAGTTAAAATGCTTGAGGAAGTAAACGCTATTGCCGACCTTGCAAACATCACCTTTATCAGACAAAAAGAGATGAAAGGTTTAGGCCACGCAGTACTGAAAGCTAAATCATTTGTAGGCAACGAGCCTTTTGCAGTATTATTCGGTGACGGCGTTATTTACAACGATGGTACTCCTGCAATTAAGCAACTTATTGACGCATACGGTGAACACGGCGAAGGTGTGTTAGGCGTTAAAAAAGTTCCTGAGGAGGATATACATAAGTACGGCTCACTAAAGGTTGAGCCTTTACACGACAGAGTTTTCAAGTGTACCGATATGGTTGAAAAGCCACAGACTAAAGAGGCTGTGCTTTCTCTGTATTCAATTACAGACCGAGTTGTTTTGCCACCGTCAATTTTTGAAATTCTTGAAAGAACCCAGCCCGGTGTAGGCGGTGAAATTCAGTTGACTGACGCTATGAAAGAGATTGCCACTACTATTGGTATGACTGCTGTGGAAATGGAAGGCTCACGCTTTGATATGGGCAACAAATTCGGTGTGCTTCAGGCAAATATTGAGGTTGGACTAAAGCACCCTGAAACAAAAGAACAACTGAAAGAATATATAAAAGAACTTGCAAAAAGTTTATAAATTTTGATATAAATCGCTAATCTTTGAAATTTTTGCAATTTAATATTGCATATCAGGATTGAAAGTGTTAAAATTATAACAACACAAAAGGCAATGACGCATTTTGCGCATCGTTGCCTTTCTTTATATCTTTACTAAATTAGGTTTACGGTTTTTATACAATGTAATATAGTCAAATCCACATTCCTTTAATATTTCTATACCAACTCCAAAGCCTTGGGCTATGTTCTCAGTTTGATGTGCGTCACTGCCTATGGTAATGTACTCTCCGCCTAACTCTTTAAATCTTTGCAAAAGTTGGGCATTTGGTAAGGTTGAGGAAATTTTCTTGAATAAGCCGGAAGTATTTATTTCCAAAGCCTTTCCCCTGTTTATCAAGGCTTTGAATATTTCGTCGACTGTTTTCTCATTTTCCTGTATCAGATTTTCTATATCCAAATCGGTACGTTCACTAATGTATCTGAAAGGATACGTAAGGTGGGCAAGGCTGTCAAAGTCGGCATTTTGGGCGGTGTCCAACATTTCGCTGAAATATCTATTTATTAATTTACTGACATCGACTTTGCTGTAATCCAAAAAGTAAAAATCCTGCTCATCCTTTAAGTTGTGAACAGATGCAAGTATAAAATCAAAGTCGGCAATTTCAAGGGCTTGTTTGGTTAATTCCAAATTATGCATCGGCTCTCCCAGTTCCATTCCCTTTAAAACGGTGAGATTGTCTTTATAGAAAGTTTGACAGTTTTCCACGTCGGAAACGGACTTTTTAATCTGCTTTACCATATCGCCGTATTCTGATTTTTCTTTTAGAGAAATTTCAGGAGCCTCCATATGGTCGGTTATGGTAACGGCACTTAAGCCTAAACTAACCGCTTTTTCGCATATTTCCTTTACCGTAGGCTTTCCGTCAAAGGAATTATTTGAGTGTAAATGAGAGTCACAATAATAAATCATTTTTAATCACCGATACTAAATATATCATATATCGCATTTTTATGCAATAATTAGCGAAATTTGGATTATATTATGTTGCAAAATACAACCTTTTGTGTTAAAATATTAACATATGCGATTATCAGATGTGATAATTAAAAAGGAATTTTCAGGAGGCTAATTATGAAGGCTATTATTACCGTAATCGGAAAGGACTCTGTAGGAATTTTGTCCAAGGTTTCTACCGCCTGTGCAGAGGCTGACGTAAACATAGTTGAGGTTACACAAAGCGTATTACAGGATATGTTCGCTATGGTTATGTTGGTGGAAATTGATAAAAGCACTTTGGGTCTTGAGGCTCTCAGAGAAAAACTTGATAAAGTCGGCGAAGAATCAAATACTAAAGTTCACGTTATGCACGAGGATATTTTCAATAGTATGCACAAAATTTAAAAGCAAGTATTATAATATTGAAAAGGAAGTGTAATAATGTTAGAAACTAAAGATATTTTAGAAACTATAAATATGATAGACAACGAAAATCTTGACGTTCGTACTATCACAATGGGTATTTCACTGCTTGACTGTATTGATGAGGACATCGACAAGGCAAGTACAAAGGTATATGACAAGGTTTGCAGATATGCTCAGGACCTTGTAAAAACAGGCGAGGATATTGAAAAAGAATACGGTATTCCTATTATCAATAAAAGAATTTCCGTTACTCCTATCGGTATGGTAGCCGCTCCCTGTCAGAGCAAAAATGTTGTTAAATTTGCAAAGGCTTTAGACAAGGCTGCACATAATTTAGGTGTAAACTTTATCGGCGGTTATTCCGCATTGGTGCAAAAGGGTTTTTCATCAGGCGACTATGCTTTGATTGAGAATATCCCTGAGGCATTGGCAACAACAGATTTGGTATGTTCCTCTGTAAACATCGGCTCTACAAAAGCAGGACTGAATATGGACGCAGTGAGAATGATGGGCAAAGCGGTTAAGGAAGCCGCTGTCAAAACTGCCGACAGAGATTGCATAGGAGCTGCAAAGTTAGTTGTATTCTGTAATGCTCCTGAGGACAATCCATTTATGGCAGGTGCTTTTCACGGTGTCGGTGAGGCTGACTGCGTAATCAACGTAGGTGTATCAGGCCCGGGCGTTGTAAGAGCAGTTCTTGCAAAAGAGGGCAACGGAAAAACCGTTGACGAAATTGCGGATATGATAAAAAAGACCGCATTTAAAATCACAAGAATGGGGCAACTTGTTGCCAAAGAGGCATCAAAAAGACTTTGCGTACCTTTTGGTATTGTTGATTTATCACTTGCCCCAACTCCTGCAGTTGGAGACAGTGTTGCATATATTCTTGAGGAAATGGGTCTTGAAAGTTGCGGTTGTCACGGTACTACCGCTGCCTTGGCGCTGTTAAATGACGCAGTTAAAAAAGGCGGTGTTATGGCGTCTTCTCACGTTGGCGGTTTAAGCGGTGCATTTATTCCTGTTTCCGAGGACGCAGGTATGATTAATGCCGCTGAAAAGGGTTATCTTGACATTACCAAACTTGAATGTATGACTGCTGTATGTTCTGTAGGTCTTGATATGATTGTTGTTCCCGGTGATACTACCGCCGAAACTATTTCTGCTATTATTGCAGACGAGGCGGCTATCGGTATGGTTAACTCAAAAACTACCGCAGTACGACTTATTCCTGCTATCGGTAAAAAAGCCGGTGAGGAATTAAACTTCGGCGGTCTTTTGGGCAAAGGTCCTGTAATGCCTTTGAGAAAAGGCGACCCTTCCGTATTTATCAACAGAGGAGGAAGGCTCCCTGCTCCCCTACAGGCATTAAAGAATTAGTTTTGTAAGGAGGTATCTTTATTATGAAAGATATGATTAAAAAAATTGTGGAAATGGATTATGAAGCACAAAAACTTTATGAACAAAATCTTTCTGAAAAAGATAATCTTGAAAAAGTAATTGAAAAAGAGAAAAAGGAAATAATCGAAAAGCATTTGGAAGAGGCAAAGAAAATCGTTGCCGACAAAGAGGCTGAACTTAAAAAAGAGGCTGAATCAGATTGGAAACGCAACGAGGAATCAAGAGCAAAGTCACTTGAAAAACTGCAAAAAGACTATGAGGAAAACTGCGACAAGTGGGTTGACGCTATTGTTGAAAGAGTGCTTTCTTAATTATTTCTATATTCAAATATACAAAACAGGAGGTGTGTATTGTGTCAGAAGTAAGTTACGCTGTACTGACTAAAGCAAAAGCAAAGTACGGCAAAAGATTGAAAAAAGATGACTATAAGCATCTTTTGGAATGTGACAGCATTTCAGAGATTATGACATATTTAAAAACTAATACACACTATATAAAAGCATTTGGTGAGGCTAACGAACGTGACGTTCACAGAGGACTGTTTGAATTTTTGTTAAGACAGCATATCACCTACGAATTTGATACTATTTGCAGATACGAATTAACCGTAGGTGAACATTTCTCAAAATATGTTGTCCATCAGACAGAGATTAATGAAATCATAAGGGTACTTACTATTCTTAATTCCGATAAAGAAAAAAGATTTAGTTTTACAATACCTGCACATATGGTAAAAAATACTTCCATTAATTTTGATATTCTTGAAAAGGCCTCCACATATGATGAATTTTTACAGGCACTCAGCAAATCTCCCTTTGCTACAGTGTTCAAAGATTACAAATTAAAAAACGGAGAACCGATTCCAATTAATGAGATTGAGGATAAGTTATATACTAATCTGTATAAGGAATTGTTCGACGCAATTAATATGACAAGTTCCGAGGAAAAAACGGAGTTGCTTGATTTATACAACACTATAATCGACTACGAAAACTTTTTGAGAATTGTCAGATTAAAGAAATATTACAAGGTTTCGCCATCTCAAATAATGGATATGTTACTTCCCTTTGGGTCGTTATCCAAAAGAAAACTTGAGGATATGTGCAACGCTGAAAATTCCTCCGCAGTATTCTCTATTATGGGAAATACCAAACCCGGTAAAATCATTGATAAAATTGAGTACTCATATACCGGCAGTATTCCCTCAAAGGTTAAGTACCTTAAAGCAAGAAAGAATATGTACTTATCCGACAACCCTGCAACTGTTATGATGTCCTATATAATACTGGCGGAAATAGAGTTGATGAACTTGATTTGTATTATCGAGGGCGTTAGATATAAGGTGGACAAAAATAGAATTGAACAATTATTAACTTATTAGGAGGAGGTGTTTTTTTGAGTGTAGAGAATATTAAGGCATTTAATATTATTGGCTTGGAGCAATCCTTTGATAAGGTTGTTATGGAACTTGGCAAGTCCGGAGTATTCCAACCTGATGAGGTTTCAAACTTCTATTCCGACACCAGAGATTTTATTCATGCACCGGCTTCCAACAGATTTTCAGAGCCTTTATCTAAAATCAGCGCTGTAATGACTTCTCTGAAAATTGACGCCGAATATATTAATACATCGAAATTTGAGCCTGTTTTTGAGGAAATCAAGGACTACACGGATAGAATTTCTCAAGAGGTTGGTGAATTAATTGAGGCGAGAGTTAATGCTAATAAAGAATTAAACGAGTGCAAACGTGCTATTGAGGAAACAAGCCACTTCCTTGCTATTGACTATAATATCAAGAAAATTCAAAAAATGAAGTATATCAAGGCAGTTTTCGGCAGACTTCCCAAAAGCAATCTTTCTAAACTTGATAAATTTAAAAAGGATACCTTTGAATTCATTTCCTGTGTTGAGGAGGACAAATATATTTGGGGTGTATATTTTACCCCTATTGCTTCCGCTGACAGGGTTGATACTATTTTTTCAAGGCTGTATTTCGAGAAAAGTACCCTTGGAGATATCGACACGACCCCTTCGGAAAAAATCAAAGAACTTAAATCTCAAATTGGTGAATTAGAAACAAGCCTGAGCAACACAAAAAAAGATATTAAAAACTATATTGAGCAAAACAAAAATGAAATTCTAAAATATTACACAAAGATTTCCGAATACAATTTGTATGGAACTATTAAATCTCACGCAATGTTGAGGAAAAACAGTTTTTGCATTGTAGGTTGGGTACCTGAAAAACAGGCAAAATCACTCAAAAACAAACTGAAAAAAATCGAAAGCGTTGAGGTTTCCGTAACAAATGCAAAGGACGAGACTTCTCTTTCTCCACCAAGTAAGTTGAAAAATATTTTCTTTACTCGTCCCTTTCAATACTATACGGAGATGTACGGAGTTCCAAAGTACAACGAAATTGACCCTACAACTTTTATCGCAATAACTTATGTATTGTTGTTCGGCATTATGTTCGGTGATGTAGGCCACGGCTTCTGTCTTGCAATAGCAGGACTTTTGATGTGGTATTTAAAGAAAATGGAAATCGGCAAAATTCTTATTCCCTGCGGTTTATCAGGTATGGTTTTCGGTACTCTCTTCGGCGATGTGTTCGGATTTGAACACGCAATGGACTGGCTCTACTGCGGAATATTTGGAATGGAAGAAAAGCCTGTTGAGGTTATGAATTCCGCAACAATTAACAACATTATCTATATTGCCGTGGGAATCGGTATGGCGCTGTTGTGTATTGCGATGTTGCTTAATATATACACTTCAATCAGGCAAAAGAATATAGGAAAAGCCTTGTTCGATACAAGCGGTCTTTGCGGACTGTTGTTTTA